>JAGNKX010000015.1:0-110275 GCA_017999915.1 Spirochaetota bacterium | reverse complement strand
TCCTGGGCAAGCTTGGTTATCTCGATGTTTCAATCCACGCGCCCGCATGGGGCGCGACTATGATATGACCGGGAACGTCTGGCAATGGCTCGAGTTTCAATCCACGCGCCCGCATGGGGCGCGACTGTATATATTCTAACTGCTGATAATTCCAGCAGTTAATAATCCAAAACCGCTAAACAAAAACTTTTTGGCATAATGTTTTCAAAGATCATTAAAATGATTATTTGTAATATAGTAGAAAGTTTTCCGCTATCCACCCAATATAATATAGATAGCATCCGGTTAGCGCTAGACGATTAATGGCTCATCCAGCTCCACAGGGGCATTAATGCCGTGATGCTCCACACGGCGCTTCCAGTTGCTTCCCAGGAAGTAAAATCTCAAGCTATCCTCGCCGGGATTATATAATTTCAACAGCTTTGCTTTAAAAAGCTCCCATTTTGCTGGATCTACCTTGCATTCAAAGACCGATTTCTGAACCCTTATGCCATGATTGACGCATTCTTTCGCGACAAGGCGAAGACGCCTCCTCCCAAGACCGTCTATAGTGGAAACATCATATGACACGAGGACCATCATTATCGTCACCTCACTTGATGTAGAAAGGAGGATATTCGCCGATATCTCCCCTGATATAACGGGCCAGCAGCATTGCCTGGATATGCGGAAGAAGGCCGATGGTTGTTTTATCCTCAAGAAGGGGATGCGTAATCACTTCATCTTTCCTTTTCTGGTATGCGATTATTGCTTCCTTCCGCGCCTTGTCGCTTAGCCTTATTTCTCCCGTTTCCTTTTTCTCGAAATCGTCCCTTGACACCTGGTTCAGGTTGATAAGATTCAGAACAACCCTGTCGGCTATGTACGCCCTGTATTCCTCCATGATATCAAGGGCAAGACTCGGCCGTCCAGGACGTATTCTGTGGAAAAAGCCCACCTGAGGATCGAGGCCAGTCGTTTCAAGGGCTGACCTGATATCGTTCACCAGTATCATATATACAAAGGACAGCAGGGCGTTGACATTATCCAGGGGCGGCCTCTTTGATCTGCCCTTGAACACGAAGTCTTCTTTTTGTGATGTTATCATGGAATTGAAACAGCCGAAATACAAGGCTGCGCATTCACCCTCATAGCCCCGCAATTCATCTGGATTTGAGGTATGTTCGACTTTAGAGAGATTCGACGCCAGTGTTCTGACACACTGCTCTATAGATGAACAATCGGATTCAGCGCCATGGTTTCGTATATGACGCTGGAGGAGGTTTCGGCTGTTGGCGATTTTAGCGGCGACGATGTTTTTCGCTATCTTCATGGAACGCTCATTGGAATCAGAGATTGCGTATTGCTCCTTCCTGAGAAGCACATTGCCCTTTTGCTCACCGTACACGCGAGCCAGAAACCGTCCGGTCCTTGAAAGATAGCTTATGCCGATATTATTCTCGGCGCAGAATGCCATGAGGGCCGGTGTGACTGGTTTAAAGCCGAAGCATACGATATTCTCGATTGTCGCAGCCGGCGCCTGTAACGCTTTCTTGCCGTCCAATTCGACGACAAATGTTTCACCCTCTTTACGTATAAATGCGTCCGGTGATGAAATATACAATGTGTTAAGATGACGCTTCATCGGTTATGAACAATCCTTCAATAAAACGCTTTATTTTTCGCTCACCGAGTTTCGGCATACATTCGTCATTGAGCGAGCAAGTATCGCATTTTTTTTGATATTCACCGGCTGGGACTGATCGACATCTTATCATATCATGAACAGCGCCTATGGCATCGATGGTTATCTTTCTTAATTCTTCAGTCATCAAGGCCTTGACCCTGTGCCGTGTTTTTCCATAAAACAACGCTCCTTCAGGGATATGGACTCCTGTCATCTCCTCAAGACAGATAGCCTGGGCGCAGAGCTGCACCAGGTCCCTCTCATCCGTTTTCGGTTTTCCCGATTTATATTCAACCGGGAAAGGCCTCATGACGCCCTGTTCATCCTTGAATTCAACCACATCGGCCCTGCCGGAAAGCCCGTATTCCCTGCTGTAGATATTCAGGCTGCGGACGACATGATCCGAACCACGAGTCTCCTCCTCTCCAGAATCGACCCGTTCATGGAGCACCCTCCCCCTGGCGGTGAACCTGTTCTCTTCCCATAGGCCATGCACATGTATCAGCCCGCATTGCCGAGGGCAGAACATGTAATGCTGCAATGAAGAGAGTTGGATGAAGTCATCGTCGGTGTACATTATTCAGTCCGCTTTTTCCAGTATCCGGGCTTTCTCTTCATATGCATTAATGCCAAAATAACGATGCGATCATCTTCCCTGTGATAAAGAACAGCGAAAGGAAAACGATTTATAATGCATTTCATGATATTTTCCGTGACAGCAGGCCATGAATCTGGATATTTTTTTATCCTGTTCAAAGCATTCCTCACCTCGGCGGCGAATTCGAACCCAAGACCGGGACGTTCGGAGTTATAGTATTCTACAGCCCCGGCGAATTCATCCAAAGATTCTTCCAGAAAAAAAATCTTCATTTTTTACCGTCTTTTTCGATGCGATAAAATACTTCATCTTCAGATATAACGGTAGATTTACCGCTCTTGTAGTCGGCAAGGCGACGTTCAGATTCTTCGACCCAGGCTTTTTCTACTTCAAGATCGGTTTCCGGATCGAAGGTTTTATATATTTTGTCTATTAATTCAACCCGTTCAATTGGAGAAAGTAATTTGATCTCCTCAAGTATTTTTTGTGCAGTTTGTGTCATAGGCGTCTCCTTTTCCTTGCATTTAATAATATAATTCTTTTTTTCTAATAAAATCAAACAATTTAATCATTATTGGCCAGGAATTATTTCAGGATTTAATCCATCCAATGGATTGAGAATTATATCATAATCACTTATACTTTCAGGTTCTTTTTGCTCATCTTTCAGTTTAACCTCCAAGGAACGATGGACCTTTGCCGATGAATACTGTCCATTTTTGTTATTATGTTTCCACCAGATTACCTCAACTACCTCCATGCTGCCTTCTGGACGAGCGGAAGACGCATCATTTACAAACAGAGTTTTCAAAGCCGCTTTGATTTTTTCCGCATCAGCATCAGAAAAGTCTGTCTTGCTGGCAAGTTGTGTGTTAATTGCACCAAAAGTCACATAAACACCTTTATCAACCCTGTGTTTCATACCCATCGTGTCTGAAGATTTTTTATCCGGGTTATTTTCAGTTTCCAGATTGACACTCTTTGTTATTTGTAGACTATCCGGCGTTATCGGCTCGATGCTGAACGCGCTCTGGATTGTTACTGGACCGCGAATTCCTATAGACACAGCATCTGAATTATCTTCTGTATCGTCCCCATCTTTGCCTTTCTTTGCTTTAAAAGCAAAAACTTGTCCAAAAGCTCTCACGTCAAACCATTCTTCAGAAGCATTGTCTCGTATTTTATCAGACTTTCTATTTTTTTCCTTAAATTCTTTATCCCACTTTTCTTTCGCATTCTTGAATCGGTCATTAAGTGAACGGAAATCATCAGCACGATTGTCATCGGACTGTACAAAAATTGATTCACCCATATCTTGTAGACGATTACGCATCTTTCGTTTAAGACATACATCGGAAATTTCACCGAAACCATCATATGTTTGACGCGGACGGTTCCCGTTTAAAGGATCTCCGTTCGGATTAGCCCGTTTTACTGAAATAATCACTGCAAAATCGATTTTGTTTTTAAGCGCTTTACTGTCCGTCATTGTCATTCTCCTTTTACTTATTTATGGATTTCTTTTTGTCACCAGCGGTCCTAGCTAATTGATCAATGTAATCACGCTCATGGTAATACCCGAGCAAATATAATCCACTTAAGGGTTTATCTTTTTCGAATTCACCATTTTCAAATAGTTGTGTTACAAATTGAATTTCATTGAATGCAAAACTCCCCTTAACTTTCTGAATATACGGATTCAAGCAACCATGTATCGTTTGCCAGGTTCTGTATGGGCGCTGGACAAATGCTTGCATATGTCTGATTGCGGCAGTAACCACTCGATCATTTTCCTGTTTATAAAGCGCAAACTCCTCCAGTTTATCCGCCGCGCCAAGCAGTCTGCCATAAAGATAATTGCGGTCTGTTCGATTTAATTCAATACTCAATTTTAATTCCTCCTTTTTGTATTGTTTATAATCTTTACGCACCAATGCACACGCTGTTGATATAATTTCTCCGAAACTTTTTCGATCAAATTTATTATTCTTTGTGATGCTTAAAGGATTAGAAGCCCTCCGAACAGCCGACACCACATAATCCCTCGGTAGGATGGCTCCATCAAAAATACAACGGAGCAACCGCTCTCTGGCTGCTTTTTTTATTTTCGTATAACTCTCATCACTCCCTCCGCGGGGCTTTCCATAGGCTGCCTCAATTATTTTATCCACTGACGGCGCTCCCGTGTAAGGAACATATTTTTTGTTTTCATTATCCCAAAACTGTTGATTCCATTTGCAGCCCTCATGCCAATCTGCTATTTTTTCGAGATACTCGGTTCGATCTAATTCACGATAAAAAGTTATGGAAAGACGGCCTTGTGTTGCCGCATCCAACGCTATTACAGCCGTTTTAGCATGTTGTTGTAATGAATCTTTGTATTTAAAACCATCGAGAGACTTCCGCAAAGCTTCGGCATAATCAAATCCAGAATCTGCACGCAGATTTATTTTGAGATCACCATCTGTTCTTTTTATGTCTCCCTGGAAAAGAGCCCAAATACTTTCCTCGTCAAGCGGTGGTTGCAATAATTTACTGATCGTACCAATCGTAAAAGATAAAATCACCTGCTCTCCACAGTAGTACCCTCGATCATTGATAAGATACCGCAGAAACTGGTGAGCTTTTTGCGATGTCTCATATCCAATCGATACAGCTTGTGATGAATCTTCAAACTTGCCACGGAATGTATAATTTATCTTATCATTATCAGATACAAGTTTTGAATTTGCCGAAGCGTTTGAAATTTTTTTTGGGTGGAAACAAGCAACAGATTGAAGATCACCGCCTGTAATATAGTCCAATGATATCACATCTTTGAGTTCTATCAGTTCTTTTAAATGTCTCTTTTCATCTGAAGACAAATTTGCTTCACCCGCCAGTTTTCTTTCAGCCAATTTTTTCTCTTCAGCACGTTTTTTCTTAATATCGAGATAATATTGGTGCCATGCGTTAAAAACCATCTCATCTTCCCATGCTTTAGATTGTGGGCTACCCGAGATTTCAACCTGAAAAACGAGGAATGTTTTGTCTTTTAACCTCAAGTTCTCGAGATCAGAGGCAACAGTTTTTTTTGCAACATATAGATAAATTGCTTTTATTTTTTCTGTTGCATAATCTGATTTCGCAAAATCTTTCAATTGATCGATATAGAGATCATATTTTTTCCCATTTCCTTTAAGATATTCAAATTGATCAAATACCGGGTGTGGGGAAGGACCGCTTGATCGCCCAATACTCTCCTCTGTCACCGGTATAGTAATATTGACTAGATGGGTCCCAATATTTTTTTTGATTTTATCTGACCGTTTTTCAATTTTATCGGTACGTATTAATTTCCCTTTCCCATCAATAACGATTATGCCAATCATGTCTCCATTATTGGTTATTGAAGTTGTCGAAAGCGGATAGATTATACGTAACGCATCAGCATTCTTTTCATAACTATCTACTAAATTTTGCCAAAATCCCATAATTATTCCTCCAATAATAAATCCGCAACATTGGAATCCTCATCAATAAATAAAAAGTTCCGATTGTTTTCAAATTCCTTTGCTGTCATTTTTCGAATAAACCGCCGCAATGAAGGTTCACAATCTTTCGGCATAGGGAACTTTATAATACCATTTTCCATCTTTGCCCTCCAGAAACGAACGCCAAGCTCATCATTCCCTGTCTCATCGGGATAATCATATCCATGGAACATGACGCCTAAATCCAGCTCTCCATAGTTATCGTAAAAACTTATACCTTCACCGAAAAAGCAAGGCTCAACATATCCCTGGCATTCCCGCGTGCCGAGAAAGATGTCACGCCTCCCCCCCCTTTCTATACTGCGTTTTGCGATATTGTGATGCTTATTTTCGTCACGGTCTCCAGTCAGATTTTGGCGCTGATCGTTCCACTCGAAATGGACAAGAACTTGATACTCGACATCTTTCAAATATGTATAGAAAGATAGATCGTTCCCCCCACTCATCTTTATTGGCTTGATACCCTTAGATTCTGTCTGAATTTTTTTCATTATCCGAACAGCATCGATATACCAAATAAATGTCGGTTTCCAATACACACTCTCAAGAATACCCTTGATTGCTTGGTAAGTCGGTATTTGATAGGAAAATTTCTCTCCACCAACCCGAGTGATCGGATCCGCAAACATTGCATATCGTCCCATGATTTTTAACTCTACTGAATTCCTTTTTTTATCCATGCTAACACCTCAATTAATACCTTATACTACGAGGAACGGTAAATTGGCTTCAAGCAACAAACCCATCTCGTTCGCATCATAGTATTCTGAATTCAAAAGATAAAATGAATCGTCTACAGACCTAATTGCATGTGATTCATTAAGTTTTTTTAGCTTTTCTGAGTTTGAGTAAACAGAAACAGTATACTTCTGTAATTGTTTTAAAATTCTAATTTTTTCTTTCAAATTATTAGTGTGCTCGAAATCATTTATAAGTTTCTGTGAATCCCCATAATAAACCACTATACCTATCTGAGCACCGTCAATTACCGAAAACTCTTCTGCTGCTGTCTGAAACGCACAGGGCAAACCAGTATAATTTGAATTTTTATGATTCTTGTAAGCAACCGTTCCTAATGTATTGCTATCAAGTAAATTGTAGATTGTTGTTTTATTGTTTTTAGCATAATAATCAAATTTATCTTTTTGATTGTAGAAATAATAATTATAAAATGAGTTAATAACTTCATCACTTAAAAGATTAGTGCCTTGTTTTTCATGGAATACTGTTTTGGTAACATTTTTACCTTCTTTAATTTCTGGCAGCCGAGAAAGCCTTTCATCTTTAACATCAATAACAAAAACAGTCTGCGGTATCGAATTCTCATTATTACGGTTACATCGGCCGGCTGCTTGAATAATGCTGTCCATACCCGCTTCAGCACGAATTACACAATCAAACGAAATGTCAACACCAGCCTCAATCAGTTGAGTGCTTACACACACGGTTATCCGTTTTGTTTCTGGGTCTAAATTTTTTCGTAATCGCTCAAGAATATCCAGGCGATGAGCTGAACACAGGTCTGTTGTTAAAAAAGCTTTTTCGCATTCGATAGATTTACACTTTTCATAAACACCAGCGGCATCACTTTTAGTATTCAGTATGACAAGAGTGCTTTTCCCTTGCATAATTTGACTTTTAACCACCTCAGCAATTTGTTCATAATCCATTACCGTTTTGGTTCTATCCTCAATATTAACTCGCTCAAATATTTTCAACTCATCCGGGGTAAGACTTACTATATCCGGATTATCTGATAATAACACAGGGCGCTCCGTTTTATGAAGATGCGGCTGTGTTGCCGTACAAAGCAAAATGGTTGATTTACTGAAGGTTTGCAGAAAATTGACTGCATCATTAAACAAATGCATGCACTTTAGAGGCAAAGCCTGGATTTCATCAAATATTAAAACTGTTTCCGACATATTGTGAAACTTGCGTAGTTTCGATGCTTTATTACTGTATATTGTTTCTAAAAACTGAACCATTGTGGTCAAAATAATTGGACTATCCCATCGCGATGACAGCAACCGGTATTCTTCCTCTTCTTCATCATCTTCCGGCGGTTCGATGTTAGAGTGATGTTCAAAAATTAATTCATTATTTTCATCTGTAAAAATTTCATGTATCTTGGCAGCAGTTTGATCAAGTATCGACAAATAAGGGATAACATAAATAATACGTTTAAACTTATGCGCATTTGCATGCTCCAACGCAAAACGCAAACTTGACAATGTTTTTCCTCCACCTGTCGGAACAGACAGGGTGTAAATACCCGGCTCCCGACCACCACCTTGCCGACACTGTTCCGATATCCTACTTCGGATTTTATCAAGATCACTTGTCCCTGAAAAACCTGATAGATAATCATCCAATTGTTGACTAAGCTTTAACCAATCAGGAATTTCATCAGTAATTTTGAAGCCTGCACTATTACATCGGTCTGCATCGACAACGCTTGAATAAATAATTTTCGTAAGAAGATGAAGCATAAAAAGCAGACTGAATCCCCTCTGTTGGCTTTTCTTACAAAAAAACAGAATTTCCTTTTTTAATTCAGCTTCTTCAATCAAGGGACTAAATTCATTGATGGCTTCAGCATAATGAAGAACATCTTCATTTTTATTAGTTTTAAGCGATAAGGTCCTTTCCCCATCGGTAATATTGTCAAATAGACCTCCATGATGAGACGAGATAACATTTCCGATGATATCAGCAATTACATGATCATTAATTTCTTTCTCTATATACTTAGCTCCTTGCAAGGCGTGAATAACTTTACCACGTTTTACTTTTTCGCCCCTCTGACTACGTTCCAGATAGTCCTGAAATTCATTCGTATACTTTCCTAAATCATGCAGTAGACCAGCCAACCATCCGCATTTTTCTGCTCCAAAATTTTTAGCAAATTTACTTGATAATTGTGCAACCTCCGAAAGATGCTTTTCAAGCAATTGCCAATCCGATTTATCATGTGCATTTGTTGAATGCGCATAAAATTTATCATTGCTCACAATCGATCTCCTATTGAGAACTATGCGCCAGAAGTCGAATTATAAATTTATAGGGATTCACTACAATATACCACACCCACCCTGACAAATACTGACATCAACATCCGTTTAGTGCTATTTTTATGTATTACCCGCCATAATCCTGATGAATGGCGTTCAAAAGTAAAGTCATTTTCTACTCATCGCACAACAGAATGTATAATAATTTGTCGTAAAACTGGGTGGAATTCAGCGATTTGAGAAAGGCTGATGTAAACCGGACGTCGCGGCGCAGGAGGCGCCGCGTCGCGAGGATGGCCCAGGATGGGCCTTCCGGAGCGAAAAGCGAAATGCTCTTAATACCATCGCCTTAAAGCGAACAAACAACAGTAGCGTTCATAAACAGATAAACCGGAAAACCATAAAAGACATCAGGAGTAAGCCCCCGCCGGCGATTGAGGCGGCACGCGGGGGGTTGATAGGGGGGCCATCGTGCAATGGCCCCCCTATCCCCTGCACGACCGTCTCACGGTCACCCCCCCTGCCCTGTTCAGGGCAAATCCCGCTGCATCGCGGTGATTGCCCTACCCGCAGCGGGTCACATTAAAACACCCCGCACCTTCTCCGCCAGCTCCCGGGCCATGTACGGCTTGTTGGCGAATTCCTTGATACCCAGGGCGAGGGCGCGCTCCTTCGACTCATTGTCGAGCATGCCGGACGAAAGGATCGCGCGCACGGCCGGATCGATTTCCTTCAGGACGGCGAACACCTCGAGGCCGGACTTGCCCGGCATCGACAGGTCGATGATCACGGCCGAGATCCTGTTATGGCTGCTCCGAAATACCTCGACGCCCATGTCAGGCGAATTGGCGGTGATGACCTCGTAGCCGCTCTGCTCCAGGGCCCCCCGGGCGACCTTGAGGACCGTGGGCTCATCGTCGATGATCAGGACCACGCCCGTTCCGCTGACCGGCTCCTCGACGGCGGGAGCGCCATGGTCCGGCTCCGCGCAGGTATCGCAGGCGGGAAAGTATAGGGTGAAGCGCGACCCGGCGCCCGGCTCCGAATCGACGCGGATATGCCCCCCGTGCTTCTGGATGATATTGTACGATATGGCCAGGCCCAGGCCCGTGCCCTCGCCCCGCTTTTTCCTGGTGTAGAACGGCTCATAGATGCGCGTGACCGTATCCCGGTCCATGCCGACCCCCGTATCGGCGATGACGATCCTCACCCATTCGCGGCCGGAGGAGGACAGTCCGTCACCGGGCATGGCGTCATGGTGGTTGAATCCTGCGATCTCCACGGTGACCGAAAGCGTGCCGCCCTGCCGCTCCCCAGGGCCCCTCATAATGGTCATGGCGTGGGAGGCGTTGATGCAGAGATTGAGCAGCACCTGGCCGATTTGCACAGTGTCGCCCATGATCATGGGCCGCTCCGGCGAATAGGCGAACTCCAGCGCTATGGACTTTGGCAGGCTGTTCGTGCAGAGCTCCTGGATATGGCGGACCGCGGCGTTCATGTCGATCGGCTCAAGCTTGATCTCGTGCCGCTGCGACAGGGTAAGGAGCTCCTTGATGAGGTTGACCGACCGCCTGGCGGATTCCATGCCCACTTCCAGGTACTTATCCACCGTTTCCCGATCCTCAAGCTCTTCTTTTTTGAGGGACAGGCGGAGGAGATCGAAGCTCCCGAGGATCCCGCTCAGGATGTTGTTGAAGTCATGGGCGAGGCCGCCCGCGAGGGTCCCCACCGCCTCCATTTTCTGCGCCTGGGCAAGCTGTTCCTGCATCTCCTCGTTCTCGCGCTGGGCACGCACCCGCTCGGTGATATCCCGGGCGATGCCCACTATGCCGGAAGGCTTGCCGGAATCATCCCTCAGGAAAGAGGCCCTGACCTCCACGTCGAAGAGCGACCCGTCCTTGCGCCTCTGCCTGAGCTGCAGCACCACGTGGCGGGACGGATCGACGCCCTCGCCGTTCTCCAGCTCCAGCTGGGCGTGATAGACCTTCATCAGCTTCCTGAAAGATCCAGGAGTATGGATGTCCCGTATCGAAAGAGTAAGGGCCTCTCCGGGGGTGTATCCGTACATCGACTGAATCGAGGGACTGATGTAGAGAATCCTGAAATCCATATCAAGGGAAAAAATCAGGTCGGTCACATTGTCCGCGAGGATGCGGTACCGATTCTCGCTCTCCCCGAGATCGAGGTTGGACCGCCGGAGCTCCCGGGTCCGCTCCATGACGATCTCCTCGAGGTGGTCGCGGTGCTTTCGCAGCTCCTCTTCGGCGATGAGCCGCACGTCCATTTCCCGCCTGAGACGCTCATTGACCGAATCGACCTCGGCCTTTGCCTCGGCAAGGCGCTCCTTTTCCCTGACAAGGAGGCCCTGTTCGTTCTTAATGGCTTTTTTATACCGGTCACTCATGGATTCATAAAAATAGGTAAATAGAAACGTGATGAAAAGGGTAAAGAGATGACGTGACACGTAATCGGGCTGATAGTACCATACCCAGGGAAGCGCCAGGGGGTTCATGAACACGAGGATGGCACCCGTGATAACGACAAGGGACCACACAAGGCCTTCGCGGCGGCCCGTCAGGAAAAAAATGAAAAGGGGCGTCCCTATGATCCAGATGCTGGCATAGCCCTGGACGGCGCCGGTTATAAGCCAGTAGAAGAGCATCAGGGATGTCATAATGATCGTAATGCGGTAGAGGATCAGGGGCTTCTTGATGAACCGGAGGGAGATTATAAAGCCCGCCATGACAAGGGCCGCCAGGTGATCCATGATCCAGAGGAAATAGATGCCGCTAATGAGATGGACGGCACCGAAAATAAACAGGGGGATCATGAGCAGCGATAAAAAGAGCGCGAAGAGCGTCTTTCGTCCCTGTTCATCACTGCCTGCCAGGTCATCCGGGAGGATCCATGCCGATATGCGTTGAAATGTATTAATCATTCTGTTAAACGATGCCAGGAATACCCGCGGACCGATAAGAGACCCGGCGCATAGTATGGGCTATCAGTATATTATCGTAAAAAAGGCGATCGGATAATATTATTTTATCTATAAAATTAAATACCCCGCAGCAAGCTACGGGGTATTTGGTCTCATGATGTTTTACGCGGTATTTCATCTTTCATCGTTTATCTTTTCTGCTGGATAAATACTGGTCCATCTCATCCTGGTCCCAGAAATCCTTAACCGTATCGAGCTGCGGGACCTCTTCGTCCGCCATGGGTGTTTCCAGGAGGTGCTCCGGCAGGAACGCCCTGTTGGCTATGAGCGTGGGAATGACCGCGCTGGCGATGACGGCGGCGATCAGAAAGGAATACTGGTCACGCGTGACAATGCCATGGGTCAGGCCGTAGAGCGCCGAGATCGAACCGAAGGTGAGACCGGTCGACATGAGAAGCGTATAGTACCATCGTTCCTTCTTGCTCTCACGAAACCTTCCGATCACCGGGTAAAGCCCGAGGATTTTCGAAATCACCTTGCCGCCGAAGAGCGCCAGGAAGACCAGGGGCGCGCCAAGGACCGCCGGGATCGAAACCAAGAAGCCGGCGCGAAGAAAATAAATGGGCGTGAGAAAACCTATGGTAAGGGTCCGGAGCCGACGGATGAAGAATTCGTCCTTTGCGACACTCCCGGCGAGGACCATGCCGGCGATGTATGCCGGCAGGACCGGCTCGCTCCCGGCCCATAGCGCAAGGGCGCCGAGGCCGAAAAGAACGAACACGATCCACTTGGTGCGGATCGCCGCGGTACGGTTGCCGTAAATGCGGGTCAGCCGCGCCGTGATGGGCGGCAGCACGAAGATGAGGGATATGCACGCGACAAAGAGTATCACGGTCTTATAGGTGAAGGGCGCGAATATGAGCCCCAGGGCTATGACGGTGCCAAGGTCGTTGACAAAACAGGCGCCGAGTATGCCCTTGCCGTATTCGGTTTTATTGAAACCGTATTCGAGCATGACCGCGTAGACGACCGCCATGGATGTGGTCGAAAGGGCGATGCCGCCCAGAAGGCTCGCCCGGGGGTCCCATCCAAGTACATAATAAGCAAGGGCCGCACAACCGATAAAGGGCGCGAAGAAGCCGATGAGGCCCACGACAGATACTTCCTTTATCTTTTTCCGGATGGAAACCGGGTCAAGCTCGGCCCCGGCCAGGAAGGTCAGAAGCACTGCTCCGGAGCCGGCAATGAACCGCATCCATTCGGCGTTCGGCTTCAATATATCAGGATCAAAAAAGCGTGTCGCGATATAGCCCGCAAGGGCCCCCACGCATATTTCCATCAGGGCCATGGATATCTTGACGCGATTGGCAAGGATTGTTGAAAAGACCGCCAGGGCGAGCCAGACCGTGGCGATGGTGAACATTTCAAGCATGGTAATCTCCCCTATACAAAATGAATCCGCCGGACGGCGGATTCATTATTCGGCGCATCCCACCGCTTCATGGCGGCAGGAGTCATCAGCCGAAAGGCGGTTACAAGGGGGACTCCATCCCCTGAAAAAACTCACCCTTTCTACAAAATGACCGTCAAAATGCAAGGAAAAATTATTGCTTCTTCATCGCCTCTTCAACTGCCACGGCCACGGCGACCGTCGCCCCGACCATCGGGTTGTTGCCCATCCCCAGGAACCCCATCATCTCGACATGGGCCGGAACGGAGGAAGAGCCTGCGAACTGGGCGTCCGAATGCATCCTTCCCATCGTGTCAGTCATCCCGTAGGACGCGGGGCCCGCGGCCATGTTATCGGGGTGGAGGGTCCGTCCGGTCCCTCCGCCGGACGCTACGGAAAAATACTTTTTGCCCTGCTCGAAGCATTCCTTCTTGTAGGTTCCCGCGACAGGGTGCTGGAACCGCGTGGGGTTGGTGGAATTGCCGGTGATCGAAACGTCGACGCCTTCGTGATGCATGATGGCGACGCCTTCCCGCACGTCATCGGCGCCGAAACAGCGCACCTTCGCCTTGTCTCCCTTGGAATACTGCGTCTCCTTCACGATGGTCAATTTTCCGGTAAGGTAGTCGAATTGTGTCCGCACGTAGGTGAAGCCGTTTATTCTCGATATGATCTGCGCCGCGTCCTTCCCGAGGCCGTTCAATATGACCTTCAGCGGCTCTTTCCTGATCTTGTTCGCCGACCGCGCGATGCCGATCGCCCCTTCGGCGGCCGCAAAGGATTCATGGCCGGCGAGGAAGGCAAAGCATTTTGTTTCCTCGCGGAGGAGCATGGCGGCGAGGTTCCCGTGTCCCAGGCCGACCTTCCTGTCATCCGCGACCGAGCCGGGGATGCAGAAAGCCTGGAGACCCTCGCCTATCGCCTCCGCGGCATCTGCGGCTTTTTTGCATCCCTTCTTAATCGCAATCGCAGCGCCCATTATATAGGCCCATGAGGCGTTCTCAAAGCATATCGGCTGGATGCCCTTCGCCAGGTTGTAGGGGTCAATGCCCTTGTCATCGCATATCTTCTTTGCCTGCTCCAGGGAATCTATCCCATTTTTTTTAAGGGCCGCGTTTATCTGGTTTATTCTTCTGTCATAGCTTTCAAAAAGTGCCATTGTGGTATTCCTCCCATCCGTTATTCATGCCTCGGGTCGATGACCTTGGCCGCTTCATCGATTCGTCCGTATTTTCCGGTAGCCTTTTTCAACGCTTCGTTGGCGTCGGTTCCTTTCTTTATCATGTCCATCATCTTGCCGAGGTGCACGAATTCATACCCTATGATCTCGTCATTCCCATCAAGGCCGATGCGGGTCACGTAACCCTCGGCCATTTCCATGTACCGCGGTCCCTTTGACAGCGTCCCGTACATTGTCCCGATGGTGCTCCGCAGTCCCTTGCCGAGGTCCTCAAGTCCCGCGCCGATGGGCAGGCCGTCCTCGGAAAACGCCGTCTGGGTCCTGCCGTACACGATCTGGAGGAACAGCTCCCTCATCGCCATATTGATGGCGTCGCAGACCAGGTCGGTGTTCAGGGCCTCGAGAATCGTTTTCCCGATCAGTATTTCAGCCGCCATGGCGGCCGAATGGGTCATACCGGAACAGCCTATGGTTTCAACCAGCGCTTCCTGTATTATTCCATCCTTGACATTGAGGGTAAGCTTGCACGCGCCCTGCTGCGGGGCGCACCAGCCGATCCCGTGGGTCAAGCCCGATATATCCTTCACTTCCTTTGCCTGGGTCCACTTGCCCTCCTGGGGAATGGGCGCCGGGCCATGATTCGCCCCTTTCGCGACGCGGCACATTGTTTCAATCTCGTGACTGTAAATCATGTTAAACCCCTTACTTTCGCTGATTTTAATACCGGCGTTCGCCGGGATTTCTCCCCAATGTCCCGTTGCAGGCAAACACCCTGATTTACAAGTGTAATCAGCCGCCACGCGAGTCAATAACATTTCCGCAATTTTTGGGTAATCAGTTCATCAGAAAAATAGTCAAAAATCGAAAAGTGGACGGGTAGCCAGTGATGGCAGGAGTGACCGTTCTTTATATTCTGAGGCGCTGGTGCCCGTGGTACATCTCGTCGCGGAGGCTCTTCACCTCGTCGCTTGTGATATATTCCTCGAAGGTCATGGCCCGGTCGATCACGCCGGAGGGCGTTATCTCCACGATGCGGTTCGCGATGGAATCGATGAACTGGTAGTCATGGGACGAAAAGAGGAGCACACCGCTGAAGTTGATGAGTCCGTTGTTCAGGGAGGTGATCGACTCCAGGTCAAGGTGGTTCGTGGGATCGTCGAGGACCATGGCATTGGCCCCGGAGAGCATCATCCGGGACAGCATGCACCGGACCCTCTCCCCTCCGGAGAGGACGTTCACCTTCTTCTGCGACTCGTCGCCGGAAAAGAGCATCCTGCCGAGGAACCCCCGCACATAGGTTTCGTCGTTGATCGCGGTGTACTGCCTGAGCCAGTCCACGAGGTTCTTGTCGATCTCGAAAAAAGAGCCGTTTTCCTTGGGAAAATAGGCCGTGGATATGGTCTCGCCCCATTTGAAATCCCCGGAATCGGGCTTCATCTCTCCCATGATGATCTGGAAGAGCACGGTTTTCACGAGATTGTTGGGCCCCACGAAGGCGATCTTGTCGTTACGGTTCGCCGTGAGGTTGAAATCCGACAGCACCGCCTCGCTGTCGATGGACTTCGACAGGTTCTCAATGGAGAGCACCATCTTCCCGCACTCCCGGTCGGGCTTGAAGGCGACGTAGGGGAACCGCCGGGAGGTCACCGGGATCTCATCGAGGGTGAGCTTTTCCAACAGCTTTTTCCGCGACGTGGCCTGCCGCGCCTTGGAGGCGTTGGAGCTGAAGCGCTCGATGAAGGATTGGAGCTCCTTGATCTTGTCTTCCTTCTTTTTGTTTTCCTCTTTCTTCTGCTTTATGGCCAGCTCGATGGACTGGGCCCAGAAATCGTAGTTCCCGGCGTAGACCATGATTTTGCCGAAATCGATATCCGCGATGTGGGTGCAGACCTTGTTGATGAAGTGCCGGTCGTGGGACACCACGATGACGGTGTTGTTGAAATTATAAAGGAAGTTCTCGAGCCACGTGATCGACTCGATGTCCAGGTTGTTCGTGGGCTCGTCGAGGAGGAGGATGTCCGGGTTCCCGAAGAGGGCCTGGGCCAGGAGCACCCGCACCTTCTCGCCTCCTTCGAGCTCCCTCATCGTCTTCTGGTGCAGGTCGTCGCCGAGCCCCAGGCCGCTCAGGAGGGTCGACGCGTCCGCCTCGGCCTCGTACCCGTTCATCTCGTCGAGGAGCTCCTCCAGCTCCGCCGCGCGGTGGCCGTCCTTCTCGGAGAAGTCCTCCTTGGAATATATCTCGTCCCGCTCTTTCAGGACGGCGTACATCTTCGGATGGCCCATGATGACCGTTTCCAGGACCGGGTACTCGTCGAAGGCGGACTGGTCCTGCTGGAGCATGGCGATGCGCTCCTTCGGCTTGCGCGCGACTTCGCCGGTGTTCGGCTCCAGCTCGCCGGAGAGGATTTTTAAAAAAGTCGATTTCCCGGAGCCGTTGGCGCCGATGAGGCCGTAGCAGTTCCCGGGAGAAAAATTTATATTCACTTCTTTGAACAACACTCTCTTCCCGAAGGCGAGAGTCACGTCAGTTACGTTAAGCATATTGAAAGCACCTTATTTACCATGTTAAATATCATCGTGAGAAATACAACGGGCTGTCTTATATTGCCTTTATCATCGCCCCCCGGCCCTTTCAACCTCTCCCCCGGCCGGCGAGCGCTTTTCGGACGTCCTGTCCGCGCTCGCCACTGCGGCATCCTGCCGGGAGCCTCTCCATAAATGGAGAGGGGAGAATAAAAATTTTCCTTATCGCGGAAACCCTTTCCTTACTAAGGAGGCAGCAGCAAGTACTTCCATGTACGCTGCTGCATGCGCGACATCCTGTCGCTTAGTGCGCGCAGAGCGAGGGTGAGGTCCGAGAAAGGAGGAGATTGCATCGCTGCGCTCGCAATGACAAGCTGACTAAATATTTCTCTTTAAGCCCCCGCCCTTTTCACGGTGAAGCCTTCCTTCTGCAAATGCTGGATGATGGCTTCGACCTTGTCGCCCTGGATCAGGATCACCCCGTCCTTGACGGTGCCGCCGGCGCCGCACTTCTGCTTCAGCCGCGCCGCCATGTCCATCAGGGCGATCTCGGACAGGGGCAATCCATAGATGGCGGAAACGGTCTTGCCGCCCCGCCCCTTGCTCTCCTTCTGGACCCGCACGACACCGTCCTTTTTAGGGGCGGGGCCCTTCGTGAAGGCATGGCTAGCCTTCTTCGCGTTCCTGCCGCTGTCCTTTTCCCTCAGATCACCGGCTTCGGTGGAATATACGATTTTATCTTTCATGCTGTGTCGATCCATCTGCAGAAATAAAGCATCGCGCCGGTTCGCAACAATCGACTCAGGTGCAGCCGCCCCGCTCACACTTACGGAAGAACCCATTCAATATGCCTGGCGCCCCATGACCGGTGAGTTCATCAGCGAGTAGGCGACATGGATGTCGCCGATCCCGCCGAGTCAACAGGAGGTTATACGAGGCGGGCAAGCGATGAACTCCCGGTCATCAACTGAACGGTACCAGTTACTTCTTAATTTTCCCGTCCCATTCTTTGATCTTATCGGCGACCTTCGCGAAAAGCTCCGACGTATCGCCATCGATGGTGATCGACACGATCGAGTCGCCCTGCCTGATGCTATTCACGGTCTTCTGGTCGGACTCGTCGACGACGGAGCCGAAGACCGTGTGCTTCCCGTTGAGCCAGGGCGTGGGAACATGGGTAATGAAGAACTGGCTCCCGTTGGTGTTGGGGCCGGCGTTGGCCATGGAAAGGATCCCCGGCTTGTCATGCTTCAGCTCCGGCGTGCATTCATCCTTGAAGGTGTAGCCCGGTCCGCCGGTGCCGGTGCCCAGGGGGCATCCGCCCTGGATCATGAAGTCCGCGATGACCCGGTGAAACTTGAGTCCGTTATAGTAGCCCTTCTGGGCCAGGTTCGCGAAATTCGCCACGGTCAGCGGCGTTTTATCGGCGAACAGGTTCAGCCTGATGTCGCCCTTGTTCGTCTTGATGGTAGCGGTAAGTGCCATGTATGTTCTCCATTTATTATATGTTCAGTCGCGGTCACATGACCGCGCTTTCTAACAGTTTCCTGAAAAACTCCTTCCTTGGAGTTTTTCAGGGTCGGTTTTACGAAGTGAATTCGTAAAACCTCACATTTTTCTCGGCTAACGCCTCGAAAAATGGCGATACATTCATGTATCGCTTAGCAGTTTGCTGTTTTTCAGCAAACTGCTAAATCTTCCCGATGCTCCGGTATTGGGCGATCTGCCTCGATATGAGCGCCAGGTTCCCCTCTTCGTCCCACATCTCGCTGTCCTCCTCGACAAGGCCGCAGCTGACGAAGCGGGTGCGGAAAAAGCCCTTGAGCCACTTCGTCTGGGGGATGTTCCGGACGCTCACGCTGAGTTCCAGCGTCGGGACCCAGGCCGCGATGCCCTGGCTCGCGAAAATGGGCGGCGGGAACGCGTCGGCCATCAGCAGCAGTGAAAGCATGTCAAAGGGACGGCCGTCCCTGAATCGGATCCACCCCTTGTGCTCGGACTTGTCCGTCAGCTTCCCCTGCATCCAGCCGGCGCAGGACGGGTCCAGGCGGATGTCGAGATTTTCCATGACCGTGTACTTCGGGATGGCGGGGATGGGGACGCACGATTCCAGCGGGGCCAATTCGGGAACCGTCGTTTCGTACCGGTCAAGGACGCATTCGATCTTTTCATCGGCGAAGGTCCCCCAGGCGCGGATCCGTTCCTTTCCTTCCTGGAGCAGGCGGGCCTGGAGCCGGTTGAACTGGGCCGACTCCGAGATGACGTCGACCTGGAACTCGACGTCGCTGGGAACGCACCGGGAAAGATAGTTGACGGTCATTATGGGAATCGACTTTTTAGCGCTCCGCTTCAGCATCGCGCTCGCCGCCAGGGCCATCAGGTAACCCCCGTTGGGATTTCCGTTGATAAGCCAGTTTTCGGACACGGTCCCCCGGTAGAGTGAATCTCCCCGTTCGACGATCTCAATATCCTTGTCAAAAATACCCATGGTGAACCTTCTATTGTTTCGTCAGCGCCAGCTTGACCGCCAGGGCGGCAAACACCGTGCCGGCGGTCATGTTCAGCGCCTTTTCGAATTTTCCCGATTTCTGCAGCCAGGCGCCGATGACGCCGGCGAGCTGGCTGATGAGGCCGAAGACCAGGAGGGTCACGACGATGAACATCAGTCCCAGGAGAACGAGCTGAAGGGTCAGGGACCCCCGCGCCGGATCGGCGAACTGCGGCAGAAAGGCCAGGAAAAATATGGACACCTTCGGGTTCGTCACGTTCATGATGATGCCCCGCCGGTAGAGCCGCCACGAGGGGATCTCTTCGCTCTTCTTCAGCTCGATGCCACCCGAAGACGCCCTGAAGGACTTCCACGCCAGGAAGAGCAGGTACGCCGCGCCCAGGTACTTGAGAACATTGAAGGCGATGACCGAGGTCTTGAAGAGGGCTGCGACGCCAAGGGCCACAACGGAGGTGTGGACGACAAGGCCGGTGCAGAGTCCCAGTGTTATCCTGAAGCCCGCCGATCTCCCGTACAGCACGGACTGGGCCAGCACGAAGATGTTGTCCGGGCCCGGCGCGAAGGCCAGGAGAACCGAGGCGGTGATGAACATGAAGAGCGTATTCAGGTCGAACATGTGTGTTCCTTGATTATTATATTCGCATTGAATTGTGACATATCAAAAAACTTTTTATCCTGTTCCTTGTCAATAAAATATTCTCGCACTCTCACCCCCATCCCCTGCCCCCCTGCTTGTTGCTATTTCTTCTTCTTTTTGCCCTTGTGCTTATCCTTCTTTTTCTTCTTTTCGGTATCCGCCCTCTTCACGATGGCCTTATGGGATCCCTTTTTCTCCTTGAAGGCATTGAGGATAATCTCCGCCTCTTTAAAGGGCACCGATAGGAAGGAATAGCTGTCCATCACCTTTATTTCGCTCACCTTGCCGGCGGGGATCCGTGTTTCGTTATTGATCAGCTTGAGGAGCTTCCTCGGCGTGAGGCCGTCCTTCTTTCCCAGGGAGATGAAGAGACGCGCCTTTCCACGGTCCTCGATCGCTTCCTCAGCGTATTCCCTGATGTCCCGGTATTTCCCTTCGCTCAGCTCGTCCTCCAGCGTGTACTTGAGGAGGGCGGCCACGACCTCGGCCGGGTCATGGTCATGGACCATCTGCATGGCCGTGACCAGGTAGTCCCGGTGCTCACGAGCCTCGATGATCTCGTTCAGCTCGGCCAGTATCCTCGATTTCTTGACCGTGACGATCTCGGAAGCCCGGGGGACCTTCTCCTTGCGTATCTCCTTTTTCGTGACCCGGGCGATATACATGAGCTTCCGGTATTCATCGGGGGTGGTGAAGGTTATGGCGATCCCCTTCTTGCCGGCCCTGCCGGTGCGGCCGATCCGATGGATGTAGGCTTCCGCGTCCTGGGGCAGCGAAAAATTTATCACGTGGGAAAGGTCCGCCACGTCGATGCCGCGGGCCGCTACATCCGTCGCGACGAGAATGGTTATCTGCCGTTTCCTGAACCTCTCCAGGATGCGCTCCCGCTGGTGCTGCGACAGGTCGCCGTGGAGGCCCTCCGCGTCGTAGCCCCGGTCGATGAGCCTGTTCGTGAGCTCGTCCACGGCCACCTTGGTGCGGCAGAATATGAGACCGTAGAATTCCTTCTCGATGTCTATGATGCGGCAGAGGGACTCGAACCGGTCGTTGGGGGCCACCTCGAAATATATCTGGTCCGTGAGATCGACGGTGAGCTGTCCCTTTTTCGCGGTCACGACCCTGTATTTGCGCATGTACCGGCGGGCGATGTCCATGATGCGGTCGGGCATGGTTGCGGAGAAAAGGAGCGTCCGCCGGTCAGGGTTCGTGTGCTCCAGGATATCCTTCACTTCATCGATGAAGCCCATGTTGAGCATTTCGTCCGCCTCGTCGAGGACCACGTGGGACACGCGGTCAAGGGCGATAGTCTTTCTTCTCATGTGGTCGAGGATCCTGCCGGGAGTTCCCACGACGATGTCCGCGCCCCTCTTAAGCCGCTGGAGCTGATCGACGATGGACTGGCCGCCGTAGATCGGGATGATCTGGCATTTCCTGGCGCCCTTGAAGGAATTAATCTCTTCGGCGACCTGTATCGCCAATTCCCGCGTGGGCACAAGGACAAGGGCCTGAATCCCATCCGCGTCCGGTACAAGCTTTTCCAGTATCGGCAGGCCAAAGGCAGCGGTCTTGCCGGTGCCTGTCTGGGCCTGCCCTATGATGTCCGCCCCCCCCTCGATGAGAATGGGGATCGTTATCTCCTGGATCTCCGTCGGCTCTTCAAAGCCTTTTTTATGGAGTTCCACCAGGGTCTCATCCGAGAGACCCAGGGCCCTGAATTTTTCGAGTTCCATGGATACTTCCTGCTTTATGTTTGAGACCATAACCGGGTATGGGGCCGGAAACTACAATAGTTTTATTTTTATTGCATGCAATTCCATCCCCGCAGCGCCCCGCCGAATGGCGCTGTCACCGTCCCAGGAACCCGACCACGCCGGTCATGATCATCTGCGCCGCCAGGGCGGCCAGGATGAGGCCGGTTATCTTGCTCAGGATCGAAAGCCCCTGCTTGCCCACGACCTTCTCGATGGAGCCGCTGATGAAGAGAAAGACGCCGGTGCAGACCACCGCGGCGATGATGGCGCAGATGCCGACGATCTTTTCCGCCAGGGACCCCAGCTCGCCCCCCATGACCAGGAGCGCGCCGGTCGTGGCCGGACCCACCGCGACCGGGATCGCCAGGGGCACCACGGCGATGTCGTCTGAATCGTTATGCTGCTGCTCCCCCTTGGGGCCCTGGACAAGGACGATGGCAGAAAAGAACAGGAGGATGCCCGTGCCGATGCGGAAGGAGTTCAGGGTTATGCCGAAGACGGCGAAGATCTGGTTCCCGATGAGAAAAAGAATGATGCACACGATGACGATCGAGACAGTCGATTTGAGGGCTATCTTTCTCTTCTTCCCGTTTTCCATATCCTTTGTCATTGAAAGGAACGTTGAAAGAAGGAAAAACGGCGTGAGCAGAAAAAAGAATTTAATGAATGTATTGACGAATAGACCTGGCATCGGCGGTCACTTCTTATCACCGCCGACCAAGCGCGGATCGATGTTGCCGGGACCGCCGCATTCCGGGGCATAGCAGGTTACTTCGGCAAAGGCGCAGGTCTGTTTGCAGGAGGGGCATGCCTCCGGCGGGACCGGAGCCTGGAGCGTATAACCGCACAAGGAACACTTCCACCAGCTTTGGGGGTCGGACTTTTTTTCCTTCATTATATTCTCTCCTTCTTCAATCTTTTTAAAGACATGGCCGTTATTGGGCCCGGATCCGATCCGGCCCTTTCAGATTGCATCTTCCATGGCCGGAACCGGGATTATTTCAACAGATGAAACTAATGTATTGTTCTTTTTATCAAATGTCAATGCCGCTGCGAACTTTCTTATGTAAAAAACCATTACGCCATTGCGCAAGCTATAATTGGTCATTCTAGTATTGAATCATTCCCTGACGCGGTAGCAGTCGTAAATTAGTGAGGCATGAGCCATCCCAAAATTATACTACTACCCCCCGGCGCCGGATGGGATTGATCTGAAATGTATTGACAAAAACCGGATCGTCCATGAGCTTTTTGTATTACATGGCGGCATGGTAGCGGCGATCAAAGAGAATCATGGAGATGGAGGGTTTATGAAACAATTATCATTTACAGCATGCATCATTGCCGGATTGATCCTGGCATCGCCCGTATCCGGCCAGGCGGACTTCGGCGCGGTAATCGTGGGCACCTGGAAGTTTGACATGGGCGCCGGGATCATGGCCGCGATAGAGTACCGGAACAACGGCACGTTCCAGCAGACGGTCGATGAGTTGATTATCGGCGGGACCTACAAGATAAAAAGGAACAAGCTGATAACCGTTTCCAAGGGGCGCACCACGGTCTATACCATTGTCTCCCTGGTCGACAAGGAGTTGACCATTAAACGCGATAAGGACGGGCGCACCATAGTCTATATCAGGCAATAATTATAAGAATCGGAAGCGGGAACAAGCCGTTCCTGCTCCAATCTCATGGACATCGCCACCCAACCGGTGGCCGTATAAGTAAAATATGACCAATGCTTGACCAGATCGTCATTAACATAATCAATTCCGGGGAAGAACATGAAGAGGATGGCGAAATCCGGTATCATTCCCCCTCGATGGACTACCTGCGGCAGCTGTTCTCCATAGAGGGGCTGACACCGTCGATGCCGGCCATGCCTTTGTTCAGCGATGACGCATCCGGACAGGACCTGATCGAAATAAGCGAACAGACGCGGCCCCGGGCCGGCACGGCAACAGACGCCTACCCCCTGTCGATAACGATCGATCCGGGCCATTCTTTCGGCGACGGGCGCCATGCCACCACGTGGCTCTGCGTCAAATACCTGGTGGAACATCTTGGGGACATACCGCGGGAAAAACGGGCCGCCCTGACCCTCCTTGACGCCGGCACGGGGACCGGCGTTCTCGCCATAACCGCCGCCAAGCTCGGGATCCGGGACATCGACGCCATAGACATTTACCATCACGCGATCCAGTGCGCGACAAAAAACCGCGCCATCAACGACTGCGGATGGATCAGGCTGCACGTGTCCGACATAGGCGCCTTCGACAGGGGACGCGTCTACGATATCGTCATGGCGAACCTGGTCTCCGACGTCATCACGGCCAATCTTGATATACTGAGAACCCTCACGGCGCCGGGAGGCATAATCATCGCCAGCGGCATAAGCGCCGGAAGAAGCGAGTCGATGCGGGACCTTTTTGACCGGAAGGGATTGTACTGCCTCAACAGCACCCACCGGGACGGCTGGTATGGATTTCTTCTTACCCCGGGAAACCGGAATTCGTCGAAAAGATAGTTTTACAACAAGTTTTATGGCTTCCCGCAATCGACACCATCAATCATAAGATCGCTTGGTTCACTCGCGATGACATGGGGAACGACAACACATGCCCATAAAATAATTGACACTGAAAAAATCATGATTATCATTCACCCTGACACCGGATGTAAAACGGTGCTAAAACAATTAAGCAGAAGGGAGACAGTATGAAAAAAGCAAAAGTCCTTATCGCCGTATTCGCCGCCATGTTCTTGTTCGCAACAGCCTTTGCCAAAACAGATTACAGCAAAACAATCGCGGGCGCCTGGAGCTTCGATATGGGCGGAGGATTTATGGCGACTGTGGAATATAAAGCGGACGGCTCACTGGTTCAGAAGATGGGTGACTTGACCATGGCCGGGACCTACAAGATCCAGGGAGACAAGCTGACCACCACGGTCCAGGGCCAGGTAACGGTATTCACCATCGTGTCAGGGGACGCCACCACGATGACAGTAAAAAGGGACAAGGACGGTAAAACCGTAGTCTACAAGAAAAAGTAGCTTCCCCAAGCCGATAATACGGCGAAGGCGGGGATGGGTATCCCTGCCTTCGTTATCTATATATTTATCGAGCGTTTATTCCGGGAACCGGTGATTACTTCTTCAAAGAAAGAAGCTCTTTGCCCAGCAGGATGATATGCTTCTTTTCCTCGTCGATGATGGCGTCGATTTTATTCTTCCCGAGCTTATCCGGCACCAGGTCCTTCATGCCGACATAGAAAACAATGGAATCCTTTTCCGCTTCGATAGCTGAAGCAAGAATTTTTTCAATTGAGGACGTATCCATTTCTTTCTTGTAAAAAACGCGCAGGTCGGCCAGGGCGTTGAGATAGAGCACCGATTCATCGTTCGGATCAAAAACCGTCGGTTTCTTTTCCGTTTCCGACAGGGCCGCCCTCATGCCGGCAAAGGTCTTTTTATGATCGACTTCCATGACGGCTAAATCAGCCAGGAATTTCTTGTAATGCGGGTCGGTCATCGCCGCCGAAGCCTTATTGTAAAAATCAGCCCCGTTTTCCTCTATCTGTTCCGCGATCTTGAGAACATCATCAGCATTGAAATCAAAAGCCATATCGACGGCCTCCTGTTCATCATATTATTAATAAAGAAGTTACCGGGCATCCATCGATAGGTCAAGGCGAGCCCAGCTGTGTAAATGGTAAAAACCTGAACTCATCTGTCAATAAATAATTGATCGGATAGCAGCCGCAGGTCTGTTTCGCCTGCCGCGTGGTTATGGAACATGACACATAGCGGACATCGGGATCTCTGAAGGCATAACCGATGCAGGTGTCCATCTGGCTGTAAAACATGCCGGATCGTATGTATTCATCGGAGATAATGTGCTGGCACATGACAAGGGTATTGCCCCTTTTCAAATAAGTTGCGATCCCCGCCACCGCGCCGTCCTTCGAATACACGTGCATGCGCACGGGGAGAAAGAGGATGATGAAATAGTCTCTCATGACCAGGTAGTGCCCGAAGAGCAGGGCGAAGCCGCGGTTCTTTCTGAAGTTCGACCGGTAGATCAGCCTGAAAAATCCGATTGAAAAAAGCGACTTGAAGAACACCGCGTAATCGGGGATAATTTCCTCGGTAATGCCGTATGCCCCATAGGTCTTGAGCTTCTTTTTAAACCGCCACCGCACCCTCGAATCCCGGTAGGATGTCAGGTAATCCTCGTGGTCCCTGTAACTGATCGTATCCAGCCCGTACCAGTGGTCGTCATAATCGTTGAAGCAGGAGAGCCACAGTCCTATGTGGATATAATAGAGTTTATAAACGACATAATGGACCGGCGAGAACACCCTGTTCTTCAGTTCCCACATCCTCCCCGCGGCCCTGTCCGGGAGGAGCGACAGCGCGAGATACGGCAGGGGATACAATACCAGCTTCAGCGCCAGCAGCAGGGGAAAGGCGATATAACCGGCGGGCACGAAAATTATCGCAGTCACAAGGCCCATGGCATAGTGCAGCGGCTTCTTCGAGTGCGGATACAACTGCATCATGGTCAGGTCGGTTTCAACAGGGAGATTCACGGCGCTTCTCTTATCTATGGACTTTAACTGACCGCGGTTTTTTATTTCTATATCGGAGGCATTGCCGGCTGCTGTCGAATTATTTGCATTCTTAGAAATCAAGTTCCTTCTTCACCGGCTTCTTGTTGAGTTCTTCATCGCGCTGATCTTTCTTCTTTTGTAGAAAAGTATCCGTATACTGGATATCGAACTTGTCCCATGATGAAATGTTATGGAAAAATATCTCGTAACGGCCGCCCTCCGGGTACCAGTAGGCGATGAGGTCAAGGGTGTTGGTTATTTTCCGCTTTGCCGGGGCGCCGTATTTTTCTTCAATTACCTTCATGACTTCATCGGGCCCGGGGTTGCCCGGCATTTTTCTGATCTTGACATTGATCTTGTAGAGGATGGACGCGTGATCGAAGATGAGCTCGATGAGGAGGACCGGCTTGTCAACGGCTATCTTTTTGAGCACCAGGGCATTGTCGCCCCCGTTGGCCACCTGGTATTCGCCTTCAAAATTGTTCTTAACGATCTCCCTGACTCTTTCACGGCTGTTCCCCAGCATGAGCTTGCGGTAACCGACCTCGGCCGCTCCGGCCGGTGATAGGTGCGGGAGACCGAGAATGATGGCCGCAAAGATAATTATACTGATCGCAACAAAAGCAACATTACTTTTTTTCATAACCCTCCCCCGTGAAACCTTTGTATATATTTTCAAAAAAATATTATCCGATATAAAAAGCAATCATTTTATCAGGCGCTCCCATTGTACCGCGTCCAACAAAACAGCGCCGTCATGGAATCAGGCGAAGCCCCTGCAGAAGGCGTCCACGTTGATCCCGATAACATCGTGGTTGTATCCACCCTCGAGGACGCCGTACCTGCGGCCGCCGCAGAGCTTCTCCGAGTATTCCTTCATGAGGCGGCCCAGCTCCTCGTAATCTTCCGGGTAAAGCAGGTTCCCCCAGTCGTCGATCCCCTGGTCGAAGCCGGCCGCGGCCACGAAGATGTCTATGTTCCTGAGATCTTCCATGTATTCCTTTACTTCCTTTATATAGGCGGCCCGGTCATGGGACATGGGGTTAAGGATCGAAACCTTGAAGCCGTCCCTGCGGTTTTCAAGGATATTGATATTGCCGTCCCCGGTGTGAAGGTCGAAATCGAGCACGAAGGCCCTGTTGATCTTCCCCTCGGCCCTCAGGTGGAGCAGGCTGATGCTGATATTGTTGAAGTAGCAGAAGCCCCAGCAGGAATCGGCCGAGGCATGGTGTCCCGGCGGGCGCACCACGGCGAAGGACGGATGCCCTCCATAGGCCCGCTCGGCAGCCAGGATGGCTCCGCCCGCGGCCAGGGAGGCCAGCTCGTAGAGGTGGCGGTTACCCTTTATCTGCTGATAATGGGAGCCGCCATGGGCGCGGAGGATATCCTCCTCCGCGGCGGGCTCGGGCCTGATGATCTCGTAGCGCTCCCTGTTGCCGGAGATAATCTCCATGATGCCGTCAAGGCGCCCCGGCGCCGCGGCCGGGTCCCCGGCGTAATCGGAATCATAATACTTTTCATGAAAAATGATTTTCATGGCCCACCTCTCCGCGGTCATAGCCGCCTCAATTTTTCGGGGTTCGCGCCTCCTCCGTGTCGCCCGATTCCCGCTCCTCGCCTTCATCGTCGATCTCCTCATCGAACTCTATCATATCCGCAGCGTCGGCCGCGGGAAGCTCCTCCACCTTCTTCAGCTTTTTCTCGATGGTATGGGACTTCCGGGACGCGTCGCCGATGGTATTCCCCGCCTCGTCGATCTTCTTCTTTGCCTTGTCGAGGAGGACGCCGAACCTGCCGAACTCGGTCTTGATGGCGCCCAGGAGCTTCCACACCTCGCTGGAGCGCTTTTCAATGGCCAGGGTGCGGAAGCCCATCTGGAGGCTGTTCAGGAGCGCAGCCAGCGTGGTAGGACCGGCGACGACGACCCGGCACTCCCTCTGCAGAAATTCGCAGAGGCCCGCCCTGCGGATGATCTCGGCGTAGAGCCCCTCCGTGGGAAGATACATGATGGCGAAATCGGTCGTCTCCGGCGGGTCGATGTACTTTTCCCGGATGGTCTTCGCCTCGGTCTTGATCACGGTCTCCAGGCGCTTCGCCGCTTCATCGGCCAGGGCGGCGTTGGCTCGTTCCTGGGCCTCCACGAGGCGCTGGTAGTCCTCCTGGGGAAACTTCGCGTCGATGGGGAGCCAGACCGTATCGTCCCGGTCGCCGCTCCTCCCCGGCAGCCTGATGGCAAACTCCACCCTGTCGCCGCTCCGCTTCTTGGTGGCCACGTTCTCCGCGTACTGCTCCGGCGCCAGGACCTGCTCCAGGAGAATCCCGAGCTGGATCTCGCCCCAGATGCCGCGTGGCTTGACCCTGGTAAGGACGTTCTTCAGATCGCCCACGCTTGCCGCCAGGGTCTGCATCTCGCCGAGGCCCTTGTGGACCATTTCGAGGCGGTCGCTCACAAGCTTGAAGGACTCGCCGAGCCTCTTCTCCAGCGTGGACTGGAGCTTCTCGTCCACTGTCATCCGCATCTGGTCGAGCTTCTTAGTGTTCTCATCCTGAAGATGCTTGATGCGATCCTCGATGGTGCGCCGCATCAGATCCATCTTCTTGTCGTTGGTCTCGGTGAGGTTCACCAGCTGCTTGGAAAAGGAGTCGAGCATGTCCCGGTTGCTGCCGAAGGCGTCGGCCATCCGCCTGACCAGGGTGTCGCTGAAAACCCTGAAGGCGTTCATCAGCTCCTCCCTCGCCTCCTTGGAGCTCTTTCCCGATTCAAGCCTGTTCTGGGAGATCTCGCTTTTCAGGGATGTTTCAGTCCCTTTCATGGTTTTCTCGAAATAATCAAGGGCCGCCTGGAACTGGCCCAGCAGGTTGTCATTGCTTGCCTTCGATGCCTTGTACGACAGGTAGGTATTGACCAGGAGCAGGCCAAGGGCGGCAGCTGACAGGACAAGCAGAATCGTCACAGCGTTCATTCAATATCCTCCGGGATTGTATAGATGTATACGAATATCAGCGGGATATTAATTCAATAAAAATATGATACGACATAAAAAAATACATCTCCGCCTGAACAAAAAAAGCATTATTGTGCAATATACCAGAAGACCCATGACAGATGGTGTCATGGGAGATTTTTTTTAATCCTGCCGATGGATGTAATTAAATACTATTAATGCTTGATTTCTATTTTATTTGCTATAATTACAATGTAAAAGGATTATTTTCGATAACAGTCACAACAAGGAGGATTCGATGCCGTCAAATTTTGAATTATACAGGGATAAAAAAGGAGAATTCAGGTTCCGCCTCAGGGCGGCCAACGGCGAGGTTCTTGTGGTGAGCGAAGGATATTCGTCCAAACAGGGCTGCCTCAACGGGATCAATTCTGTAAAGGCCAATGCCGCCAAGGCGGGCATTATCGAGCTGGACCCCGACAGGGATCTGCTGAAAGCCTGCGATAAGGGCGACCTGGCAGGGGCTAAAAAGGCCCTCGGCCGGGGCGCCAATCCCAACGCCTTTGATTCCGAGGGAGAACCGGCCCTTCTCGAGGCTGCTGAATCGGGAAACCTGGACCTGGTGAAACTCATGGTCAGGCGCGGCGCCAAAGTCAACTGCGCCGATACCGGCGGCGAGACCCCCCTCCATGAGGCAAGCGAGGAAGGCCATGACGCTATCGCGCAGTTTCTCATCAAGGCAGGGGCGAAACTCGACGCCAGGGACTCAAAGGGAAACACGCCTCTTCACAAGGCGCTGCTTCACGGCAAGGATAAGACCGCGAGGGCGCTCCTGCGCGCCGGGGCAAAAACGAGTATAGCGAATAAAAACGGGAAAACCCCGACAACAATCGCCTCTGAAAAAGGAATACCATTGCCGCTAAAAAAAGCGCCCGGTAATAAAAAGAAGAGAAAATGAACGGCATCTCCTCCCCCGATCCGGGGACAATCATCGGAACGCTGACAGGGGAGATGAACACGGCCTTTACGGAGCTGGAACGCTGGTTTTCTCTTGATGAAACTGTGCGGGACTACCATTCCCCAGCAGAGGAATGGACCATCGGCCTGATACTGGAGCACGTCTCCCTGGTCAACCGCTACCTCCTGCTTCTCATAGACAAGGGAGCGCGCAAGGCCCTCCGCAGGGCTGACGGCGCCTCCATCGCCCGGGAGCTGGATCATTACGAGCTCACAAGTCCCCTTCTTGAGGATATCGGCGTCAACAATTCCTTCCGGTGGAAATGTCCGGACCACATGGCGCCGGCCGGGAAATCAACACCGGCGCAGATACAGGAAGAGCTGATGAGCCAGAAATCAAGGCTTATGGATCACCTCAGGATGCTGAAAAACGGCGAAGGCGTCCTGTGCAAGACCCACATGTCGGTCCATTCCCTGGGGAAACTTGATGTGTACCAGTATATTTATTTTCTTTTAAAACATATAAGGCGGCACGTTCAACAGATGAAAGAGATAGAAAAGGAATATAAGGAAATTTAGCGAGGGAGGTTCATCAGGTGGACCATTCCCGAGTAACTCTCAGGTGCGGGGAGCCGCTCACGCTCACAGGGAGCAGGATGCTCCCGCCCGCCATAGTACAGGACGTACTATTTTGGCGGGTGAGCGGGAGCGGTTCCCCGCACCTATATTAGTCATTAATATGCCTCGCAGCGTAGGTCCGTATCGCCTTATAGTATGCCCGGGCCACTGTCCTGACCCGCCCAGGCACCTTCCCCTCGCTGATCCGCGCAAGATCACGGGCCTCCTTCAGGTTATTCTGCTGGAGCGGCTCTCCCAGGCAGAGAGGGCCATGGACCAGCCGGGTCATCCTGAAATTGCGCGCATACACGCCTTTTTGACAGAAGCCGACTTTCTTACCGCCGGGAAGTGGCATATCGGCAGGGGGCAGGTCCAGCATCTTTGAAAAGTTTTCCATCACATAGGCGGAGTAGCGGATCGAATCCTTCAGGTCGGGAGAGATGACGAGGCGGAGAAACTCGATACGGGACTCCATGTTCTCAAGCTCGCCGCCGAGGAAGCAGCCGGGCACGAAGACCGTTGAGAAATTGCGATCCGACACCGCCGTGGATTTCAGCACCTCGTTGTAATCCGTCATCATTGCGCCACGGGAGCCGTAGTTCTTTCTTAAGATGTCCAGGACGCGGGCATATTTCTCGCGGTAGCCACCGTAGCAGCCCCACGCATCATAGTGCACCAGCACCGTGATATCGGGCCTGAAGGCATTGATGAGCTTTGCCCGGTACGGCATATCATATTCGCTGTTGAAGAATTTGAGGCGCCGCTTGTCATTGGCATGGGTGAGGAGTATGGCCGCCTCCCTGTCGGTGATGAACTTATGCCGCTGCTTCTCCAGCACCGCGCGGCGGAAATCGCGCCGCGCCCAGGAGTCAAAGGGGACCGGGTACACCTGCCTGTTGGCGCTCCTGGTGAGCATCACCTCCGCGCCGTCCTTTTCCAGGAGCTCCTTCAGCTCCAGGGCCGTCGCCAGGTTGAGCCTCGATTCATGGAACTTGAGGCGGCGGCCGTCATGGTCGAAGATCCACATGTACTTGCTCTCGCGGATGGCCTCCTCCATGGAACCGGCGTTGTGGCCCGGATCGACGGCGATCCGGAGGCCCGCCAGGGGCCGGGAAGATCCAGGCCTGTATCGAAACCGGTCCTCCGGGATGGACCGGATCATGGCCGCGAACTCATCGCTGAAGGGCTCGCCGCCCTTGGCCCGGTACACGTCGCGGATCACAGAATCATCGAGAATCCGGAATAACTTGATGAAAACGTCATATTCCTTTTCATAGACCCTGCATTCCGCTTTGCCCGAACGCTTGTCCTCCGGAGACGCGTACATGGCCACTGAGTCCGAATCAACGGAAAAATATCCCCTGAGGGAATCGTCTCCCACCAGGATAGAGACGCGCCCCCGTATCGTATCGCACCCTGTCGCGATGAGCAGGGCGATCAAACATGCGGGGATGCCGAATTTTTTCATGTATATAATCAGCATATTTTCAATCATGGCGACACTATATCAGCAATCACTATCACAGCAAATCATTTAATTAATGATCAAGAGAATATTGATAAACCATGGATCGAATACGATAGACTTGTTATATAACTTAATAATCAGCGCTATTTGCCTCCGCCGCCGTAGGCGGCGGAGGCAAATAGCTGTATTCATAAGTAGTTATATAACAAGTCAAATGCACTTTTTTATGGTCTCATTAAAATCTACTTGCTATAAATATTAAACGAAGACATATTTCAACAGCGGCCTTTCCATAGAGGCTGTAATCATCCGCGGATGGAGTATTCAATGATGGATAAAATATTGAATGTCATAGTGCCGAATTTGATAGGCTTTTGCCTGATGGTTGCGGGCTGGTACCTCAGCATCGTCGATGTTGGCATCAGGACTAGAATTAAAACATACCAGGAAATCGAATATGTTACGTTCCTGACAATCGTGGGCCTGGTAATGATCCTGGTGGGCGCTTATCTGCCCCGCCTTTGGAGTAAAATCCGCAATAGGCAAAAGTAGTAAATACGATCTTCTTTAATATAATAAATGTGTAAATGCATGAAAGGAAATCGGCATAGATGACGATTCACTTGGATTGTGCGTCAAAAGTATCTCCAGGCATCAATTCTATATTCAGTTAGTGAGGATAATGATCATTCTAGAGAAATTTTAACTGATTTTACTCTGCCCCCTATGTTACCATCACCCTCTCGTATACAATCTATAAATGCATATTTTTTTAATAACGATCAATAAAATTTTTATACCGATAACTATCGGTCATAATATCTGATGCCCTGACCACCCAATGAAGTGTTCGCATTGGAGTTTTTCAGGAAACTGTTAGATAAATTATCGCCAGAATCAGATTAATCCATTTCTGTCTTTTTATAAATATGACATTTTATAAAATTGGTCAAAAACCAATTTTATAGCAATTATTAATCAATTGGACAATTTTTGATATATCAGACTATGGCGAGACATTAATAAATTAATATTATATATATTTTATAAAATTTCAGCTCCTCAATTTCAATTTTTAAGAACTAAACTGGTAAATGATATTTAAAAAATTTATAATGTTCATGGTGAATATTTGTACCGGCCAGACGGTTTGGTGTTTCAATTTAATAATAATGAAGATTCACAAGAATCTCTATGGTTACGGATATAGAATTTAACAATGATACGATACCTATTATACCTTGCCATCGCCGTCATTGAGGTACACTGGAACAACCATTGTTCAGGGGAAAGGCTCCGCAAGCGAACCGAGAGAAGGATCATCTCCATGGTCCGGAAGGCCTACAAAAACGTGCCTTATTATAAGCAACTCTACGATCAATGCGGCGTTGACATAAACGACATCAAGACCCTGGATGATCTGCCCAGGCTGCCCTTTATCACCAAGGACGAAATCCGCGAGCAATTCCCCCGGGGGATCGTTTCAAAAAAATTCGACATTGAAGACTGCCATTATTCCGCCACCACCGGGTCCACCGGTAGGTCCCTACCCTTCGTTTTCGACCTGAGGGCCTACGCCTTTTACATTGCCACGGGCCTCCGCATGTACACCATGATCGGCTACCGCCCCTGGCACAGGATGACATACATCAAGTACACCGCCATCAAGTATCCCCGGTTCGGACCTTTTTTCCGCACCAACCATATTCCGTCCACCATCCCCGCCGACGAGCAGATAGCGATGCTGCGAAAGACGAAGCCGGACCTGCTCCTCGGTTACGCGTCCCTGGTCTTCGAGATAGCCCAGAAGGTGACGCCCGACGACCTCAAGCACATCAGGCCGAAATTCATAGGCATCAACTCCGAGCTTTCTACGAAAGACCAGCGGGACTTCATCTCCACGGTGTTCGGATGCCCGGTCTACGACGAATACTCCACCGAGGAAACATGGATGATATCGTCCCAGTGCCGCCATGGCAATTACCATCTCTTCATCGACAATGTCTGGGTCGAATTTCTCGATAAAAACGGCAATGCCGTGAAGCCCGGCGAAGAGGGCGAAATCGTCCTTACGACCTCGCGGTGCGACGCCATGCCCTTTATCCGGTACCGCATAGGCGATATCGGCCGGTATGCCGCGAACAGCTGTTCCTGCGGCCTCGGCTATCCCCTTCTCGAGTCCTTTGACGGGAGGGCCGATGACTCCTTTGTATTGCCGAGCGGAAGGTATGTCTCGTCACTGAAAATATTGAACACCTTCACGAAGTACATCAAGAAATACCTCCACCTGATGGAGGAATTCAAGATCATTCAGAAAGACAGGGGCTATATCGTCATCGAGCTCGTCAGGGGCAGGGAATACAACGAGCGCCGGTTCCAGGAGCTGATAGACAGCCTCAATGAGATTTTCGTGGAACCGGTCACGATCAACGTTGAATACGTAGAAAAAATTTCCATGAGCAACGGCATCAAGCGCAAGGCCATTGAATCATGGGTGACCGGCAAAGACAGGCAGCGGGTCCTGACATCAGCCGTGTAAGGGGCCGATCTGGCACATATGATTGATCCATGTTAAACGGAGGACAGAATAATAATGTTCAAATCAAGAATGATTTCAATAACATTGGCGGCATTATTGCTGGGACTTTTCTATACCGACGCCCTTCCCTGCGACGTGGCCGTCGTGTCGGCCCGGGTCTCATCCACGGGAAGGCCATTCATCTGGAAAAACAGGGACTGTTCCGCCAGCTGGCACCAGGAGATCAAATACTTCAACGCGGTAACGTCAAGGGCGGGCGCTTACATCATGGTCATCGGATTTGACGATATCGCGGAGCTGAACAACGGGACCCCGGTCAACCCGTCGGGTGGGGTTAACCAGGCGGGTTTTGCCATATCCTGCACGTCCGTATACGAAGAGCTCAACCCCATCCACGAGCTATTTAATATCAATACGGACCTGATACGGCACGCCCTCCAGGAGTGCGCCACCCTTGATGACATGGACGCCCTGTTGAAGCGCTTCAAGAAGGAGCATTTCGGCAAAATCATAAGCGGTAATTTCGTCGCCATCGACGCCAAGGGCGGCGCCGCCCTCTACGAATGCTACACCGGCAGTCTCTTCGGCATGTTCCGGCCGGTCATGTACCGCAAGTACGACGCCAACACCGGCCAGGTCACGGAATACAACGGCTCTTACACCTTCACGAAAAGGGCCGGCCAGGGGAATAATTTCATCGGCTTTGTCAACAGGGCCAACGCGAACAGCTACATTCCCTATAACTACGGCGAAGAGCGCCGCTGGAGGGCCCAGGACATCATGACGGAACTGGTATCGGAGGGAAGGCTCAACTACCGGAACTGCATGACCCTGGTCGCCAAGGATGTCAACGGCCAGCAGCTCGACGGCTACGGCAATACGATCACCAACGTGGACGAGACGAATTACAGCACCACCTACTGCATCAGCAGGGCGGCGACGCGTCTCGCCATGGTGGTTGACGGCGTTCCCTCCGGCAAAGACCCCCGCTATACAACCTTCTGGTGCGCCCTGGGCGAGCCCTCCACCAGCGTGTTCATTCCCTACTACGTATACGCCGGGGAAGTCTCCTGGCTCGCGTGGATCGACGACATAGACCTCGACGGCAACAAGTATGACCTGATGGACGCCTGCATGCTCTCCAGAGCGGCCAACCGGCGCGAGATCTATGATTATCTCTTATACGACTCCAACAACGGGGACGCCCTGTTGGGAATGGATGATAAAACCATGAACAAGACCCAGCTTACGGAAATACAGGACTGGACCGCCCCCATCGAGCAGAACCTTTTCCTGAAAAACGAGGAGATGCTGGCCGACATGGCCGCCAATCCCTCGTATCTTACTGCGAAAAACCTGAGCGACTTTTCCAACTATTGCGCAGCCTACGTGTACAGCAATTACAACGAAGGAGCTCCGGAAACCTATGCCTGGACCTTCGCCAAGCCCTGGAGCTCCGCGTGGGACGGCTATACAAGGGGCGGATTTCAAAAAGACGGCCTGGCCTCGGTGGCTTCCGAATTGCCGGCAAGCACCATGGACGACACCGACACGACAATCAACCTGTTCCTGCTGTACAAGTTGTGGAAATAGGGTTCACCGGGAAACCGCGCCCATGATACCGGCATTGAAATTCAACCATGACAACAGACCGGCGGAAAGCCCGGCGGGAATTACCCCTGCGCCCGGCGCCGGCTCCCCCGGCAGATCAGGGATGCACATCGCGAAGAGGATGGCCCCCTGGCTGGTCGGCGTGGCCATCGTTGCGTACCTGGTGTGGCGCATCGAGCTCACGCCGCTGATGAACGCCCTGGCGCACAGCGACGTGGCGCTCTACCTGCCCGCGCTGACGGTCTTCATCCTGGTCAATTTTCTCGCCGACTCCCAGAACCTCAACTCCCTCCTGAGGCACACCGGAAGCGCCATTCCCTTCCGGGACAGCGTGATAATCCGGGGATCGTCGTACCTGCTGATGATCATAGATTACACCCTCGGCATGGGCAGCATCGTGTATTATCTGAAGAAATACAAGAATGTGCCAATCACCCAGGGGACCGGGGCCATGCTCTTCCTGAACTATATCACGCACATAACCCTGCTGATAATGGCAATTGCCGGATGCCTCATGGCCTCGGCGGCCGGGAACCTGTCTGCCCAGCTCTGGAACATCGCCCTGACCGCCACGATCTTCCTGGCCCTCGCCATCATCACCATCATTGTCATGAAGCTGCTTCCCGACAGATCCTTCATGAAAAAGATCAAGCAGAGCGTGGTGTGGAAAGTGTTTATCGACAGCCCGTTCAAGGCGTACCTGATGTGCACCCTCTACCGGTGCGCTTTTTATTCCACCTTCATCCTGTTTTTTTACGTCGCGGTCAGGGCCTTCAACATGGACATTCCCCTGGCCGAGCTGGTCGCCTTTGTCCCGGTCATCCTGCTCGTGATCAGCATCCCCATCTCCGCCTTCGGTCTCGGCACGTCCCAGGCGGCGATGCTTCTGCTCTTCAACAATTACGGATCGCCGGCGCAGATACTCGCCTTCAGCCTGACCTATTCGGTCTCGATCATCATATTCAGGGGGATCATCGGGGCCTGTTATTACGGAATCATCACTTCAAGAGTATCGAGTAAATACAAAGCAAGCTTGTTACGAGGAGAAGTCTAATGAAAAAAATCTGGTTTTTTTCCATAACCGCATGCGTCCTTTCAATCCTGGCTTTCGGATGCAAGAATGCCGGGACGGAAGACATCATCACGACGTACCTGAAGCAAAGCTCGACCAATAATACCAACAACGAAGGGTATGGCACCATTATCCCCGGGGACGGCACCGACACCGGCTCGAGCTCAAGCTCCAGCACGAGTTCCACATCGAGCTCCGGAACAACCACCCCGGATACCATCACCCTCGTGTTCGCCGGTGATACGAACCTGGCAGGCAATGTCGGGACCGCCGTCGCCGGCGTCGGGAGCGGCAATTACCAGTATCCATTTCTTTACGTGGCCGATTATCTAAAAAGCGCCGACCTGGCCTTCTTGAACCTTGAAAGCATTATCAGCGATACCGGTAAATCGTCCGGCAGCTCCGCGCTGCGGGCCGACCCATCGGCAGTCAGCGGGTTGACCTACGCCGGGATCGATGTCGTATCGGTCGCCAATGATCACGCCCTTGACTACGGCAGGACCGGATTGAAGGACAGCCTGTCGAACCTCACCGGCGCCGGGGTAGCCTACGCCGGCGGCGGCACACTCAGCGAGGCCTATGCCCCGAAAATAATCGAAGTAAATGGAACGAAATTCGCCTTTCTCGCCTTCTACTACGACAGCTCGATCAGCGAAACCTCGATCATAGCGCAGGAGAGTCAAACGGGCGTGGCGTGGTTCTACTATAAATATGCCGGACCCGCCATTATCAGCGCGAAGAAACAGGCTGATATCGTCATCGTATCGCTTCACATGGGCACGAAGGGGAAGACCCTCCCGAACCTGACCCAGGACCACAGGGCCCATTATTGCATCGACCAGGGGGCCCACCTTGTCGTCGGCCACCATCCCCAGGCGATACAGCCGGTCATGAAGTACATGAAAGGGTATATCGCATTTTCGCTGGGGAACCTTGTCAGCGACGCGACCGACACGGCCGCTAAAAAGGGAATGATTCTCGAGGTCCTGGTCAATGATAAAAAAATCTCAAGCGTAAACCGCAAATATGTCCAGATCAACAGCAATTATCAGCCGGTGATACAGTGATATACATGGAAAGCCATAGGGCCGAAAGGGCCATGAAAAAGATATCGGCCGCGGAAACGCTCCGGGAGAAACTGGCCGAGCTGATTCCGCTCCGCCACTATATTCTTACCGGGTACGCCCGGAACGGCCTCATTCTGCTCTTGAAGGCCCTGCAATGGAGCGGCCCGGACGAGATCATCATCCCGGCCTTCACCTGTCCGGTCATCAGGCACACCATCGCGGCAGCCGGCCTCGTGCCGGTCCCGGTCGACGCGGAAGAGAACGGCATAAACATCGACCCGGAAAAGATAAAGGCGGCGATCACGGAAAGGACAAAGGCCATCTATGTCGTGCACACCTACGGGATGGCGGCGAGAATAGACGCAATCTGCGCCCTGGCCAAAAATAACGGCCTCTTTGTCATTGAGGACCTGGCCCACGGGCCCTTCTCGACCTACAGGGGCAAGGCCCTCGGCACATACGGCGATGCGGCCGTCTTGAGCTTCACGAAAAAGACGGTCAATTTCGAGGGCGGGGCGATCGGCACCAACAATTCCGCGCTGTACGCGCGGATGGCGATGCTGCAGAGAGAATCCGGGAGCCGGCGCCCATATTCGCCTGCTTTTTTCATCGAGATATTCGTCCGCCTGGTCGGCTCCTGGTGGGAGAGCACATTCTCGCCGATAGCTCTCATCCTCATGAAGCTGAACGACGCCATCAACGCCATTATCTACAAAGGCTCCTACGGCATATCCATCGAGGCATCCGGGTATTTTCCCACCGAAATCGGGTGCCGCATCACCCTGCGGCAGATCGAGCGGCTCTTCATTGCGTACCGCGACAACAAGGCGAAGTACCTGGAACGCGCGGAAGCCGCCACCGACCTCCAACAGTACAGGCCGCACCAGAAGGACCCCGACACAAAGCCCTTCTATCTTACGGGAATCCCGGTGGGGAGGCGGAGATTATACAGGCTGCTCTCCTTCAGGACATGGCGCAACAGCAACAGACCCGGCGCATTTCCCCGGGCGGATTACCTCTACGGCAATTACAGGATATTCTCACGGGCCGTATACCTGTTCCTTCCCAGGCGGAAGAACGGACCAGTTCACCTGATACATCGGGGTGATTTGCATAAAAAGAATATGAAACAACCACCATGCACAAAAAAAAGGGGGATCATATGAAACTCGTACAAGAAGCTATTGCCAGGACAGTCGAAGAGGAAAAAAAGATTCAGGTGCCCGTGACCTGCCGGGACAATTTCATCCATGAGCACAAGGGATTCAACTACTACGTAGTCGACCTCAAGTACGCGGATTACTCGATTCTCGAGGATATCATCAGCGAGTGCGAGGCGGTGGAAAGCGACACCTGGAAGGCGCAGGAAGATTTTTTCAACTACATCAAGAAGAGCGACATCCTGGTGTACGCCGAGAAGAACGGCCGCATCGTCGGCTTCAACCTGGTTTCACTCCTCCTGATCAACGAATACTGTTTCTATACAATCGACGAAGCGATGGTCCTCAGGGCATACCAGGGGAACAACATCGCCCGCAACATCGTCACAACCACCCTCTGGTGGTTCCTTAGGATAATAGAACTGGACAGCGCCGTAAAAAAAGGCGTCCTCGTGTCGATCTCCAGCAACCCCCGGGTCGTTAACAACTATTATAAAAACAAATATATCACGAACTTCCTGGACAATTCCTTCAAGCCTTCGGATGACCTTATCAATGTCCATCGCGCCTACCTGGTAAAGAACAATTTCGAGCTTGTCGACAGGGATTACCCCTTCTGCGTGAAAAACCTCTTCCCCGGGTCGCAGCAACTCGACTGGAACAACAAGAAATTCCAGTTTCTCGATGAAGTGAAGGATCTGATGCCGTCCGATTTCGAGCACACCAGGCGCGGCGATGCCTGGGCCTTCATGGTAGTCACCAATATGCATCTCGCGAATTTTGTCATCCGGGCCATAGCCCTGGCCTTCTTCGGATTTAAAACGCTGTTTCATAAAAAAATAGGATTCCTCAGGAACAAGAAGAACCTTGAGACGAGGCCTGAATTGACCAGGATCCGGCTCATCGACGGCAAGTTCTTCGATGCGTCAGCCATCGAACGGCGCACGGCCGATCGCAGGATCCACAATGCCGGATGCGACGCCAATGGGATCGACCGGCGCATGAGCGACAGGCGGAACGCCGACACGGCGGCGGTTACCCTTCGGACGGTTTTCGAGCAGTAGTGGACTCGGCAGGACTGGACGAGACAGCAGCATTCAACATGTTATCGAGCAGAGGAACTATAAGATGAACGTAAGCGCCAGGACACAGAACACGTGGGACAAGCCCTATTCCCGCATGCTATCGGTCAATGAACGGCTGTGGCTCGCGGCCGACATGATAAGCTCACCCTTCGCGCTGCAGATGATATGCGAGGGCGGCGGCGCTGTCGATATCGGCGAATGGCGAAAGGCGGTTGAGCTCGCCAGCGCCGCGAACCCCGGAAGCCGCCTGAGGCTCAGGGGTAGGCTTAATTCATGCCGGTGGATCGATTCTGAAATCGCCCCGCCGGTGCGCGAAGTCGACGGCGGTTCATGGTCCGGGTACTGTTCCGACAACGCTCCTTTTCTCGAAAGGTCCTTCAACGTCACGGAGGGCCCCACCTGCGAGGTCCTCGTGATCCATGGCGACCCCGTTCGGATCGCGTTCCGGGCCCACCACGCGGTCATGGACACCCGTGGGATCATGTTCTGGGCGGAGGAAATATTCCGGGCACTCCAGGGCAAGCCCCTCCTCGGCTCCTATTCCAGCGCCACCGATTGGGACGTTGCGCGGTCATTCCAGAACAATTTCCGCAAGCCCTTTCCCCATGATAATCTCTCTCTCACGGGTAAGGCCAAGGGGAACGAACCGGGAATCGTGTGGGGCCGGAAAACAATCCCGGGGCATTTTCGCCAGCTGCTGCCCCAGGTGGCGTATCACGCGGCGCAGGAGGCCCGCAGTCACGGCCAGGGGAACGTGCGGTTTGCGGTCCCCATCGACCTCAGGTCCCGCGTGCAGGGCCTGCGTTCCACCGGCAACCTTTCCATCGGCATTTATATAGACGTTCGGCCGGAAACCACCATCGATGAAATAGGCTGGGACATAGCCTGGCAGCTCCGTGAAAAGCGCGATTGCATGATCGACCGGTGGGATTTCATTTACCGGTATATACCGATCAGCATCCTCGGCCAGGAAGGATCGAGAAGGACCACCGACAATCACAGCAGGGGCCTCTACAGCCTGTCCGGGATCATAAGCAACGCCGGAAGGCTCAGCTCGAAGCATTTCTCCGGCGGCGGCTTCGAATGCAGGTCGATATTCGCGATTCCGCCCTATTTTTCATATCTCCCCCTGCTGCTCTGGCTCTACGGGACCGATGAGGCGGTTGAGCTGGTGTACGCGGCTCCGCGGGTCCTGGCCACGGGGGGCCGCCTTGAAAGCGCCATGGACCGCATCATATCACGACTGACGCCCTCAGAGACCATCGCCGCATACCGGTTCTGACAGGGGACTAGCAATGAACCAACGCCGGGAACATGGCCAGCCCGCGACCAGGCCGCTCTCCATAGCCTCGCGGCTGTGGGTCGCCGCAGATATGGTTACGCCGCCCTTCGCGAACCAGGTCATCGTGGAAGGCCAGGGAGATCTCAATCCGGAAAAATGGAGGTACGCCGTTCGCAGGGCCTCCGAGGCGAACCCCGGGGCCCGTCTTCTGCTGAAGGGCCACCTGGGCTTCATCAGGTGGGTCGACTCGGGGATCACCCCCCCGGTCCGCGAGGCAGACGGCTCTTCCTGGGACGGCCTCGGTTCCGCCGGGGCTCCCTTCCTCAAGCAGGGATTCGATCCCCGCAGGGGTCCCACGGCCGAGGTCCTGCTCCTGCGCGGCAACCCGGCCCGTGTCGCCTTCAGGAGCCACCACGCGGTCATGGACGGCCGCGGCACCATGACCTGGGCGGAGGACGTGTTCAGGGTCCTCCGCGGCGAGGAGCCCCTGGGCTCGGAATGCGCCATGACAGAAAACGATCTCCTGAACTTTGGCAAGGGAAAAAGACAGAAGCCCCTGCCCCACCAGTATATTGCGCCGACGGGAAAATCCGACGGCGAGGATTATGATCTTGTCTGGAAGCGGGCGACCCTGACGGGCAGGCATCCCCGTCTCCTCTCGCGGGTGATGCTCCTCACGGCGCTGGAAGCGTGGCGCCACGGCGACGGCAGGGTCAGGATCGGCGTTCCCACGGACCTGCGCCGGCGGCTGGAAGGGCTCCGGTCGACGGGGAACCTTACCAACGCGATATATATCGATATCGATAAAGAATCAACGGCAGACTCCATAGCGGAAGATATCGACCGGAGACTGTCGCTAAGGGCTGACGGGGAAATCACCTGGGAAGACCTCATCATAAGCCATGTGCCGGTGAGGCTCCTTGCCAGGGCCATCAGGAGCGAGGGAACGCGGAACCAGAGGTCAGGCCATTTTCGCTTCTCAGGCTTCGTATCCAACCTGGGCCGCATGGAAAGCCCCGCCTATTCCTGCGCTGATTTCTGGGCCCGCACCTTTTACTGCGTACCCGTATGCGCTCCCATACTCCCCTTCAGCATGACCCTTTCAGGAATGAACGACCGTATCGAGCTGCTACTCATCATGCCCCGCGCCATGGCTACCGGCGGCAGGCTGGAAAAATCACTGGAGAGGATAGCGGCGGGGATCGGGACAACGCATTGACGTTAATTAAGGCTTGACAGCCGGTTTTTTGACCTTTATAAACTACCCCGCAGCAAGCTTCGGGTAGTTAGTCGCATAATGTACAGCGTGCTCTCACCCCCTGAGCGGAGCTCCGGGATTAACGCGCGCTGCGATCTACTGCCGTCGTGAATAGCCCCTCTTCTGCGGGGGGAGCGGGGGGAGCAATCCTATATGCAAAAACGTTACACCAGAAAGCTTTCGTTCAATGAGCGCATCTTCGTGGTAGCGGACCGGCTCTATCCTCCACTGGCCAACCAGTTCATCTTTGAGGGACAGGGCGCCTTCGATGTGGAGCGCTGGCGCTCCGCCGTCGAAACAGCTTCAGAGGCCAACCCGGGGAGCCGCATGATATTGAAAGGCGTGCTGAACACCTGTCGCTGGGTCGATACCGGCATCATGCCGCCGGTCATCGAGGCGCCCAGGGGTAAATGGGAATGGGACAAGGCGGAAACGGTCCCCTATTTCACCAAGCCACTTTCGCCCTGGCAGGGCCCGACCTGCGAAGTCGTCCTGGCCGACGGAGACCCGCTCCGTGTCATCTTCCGGACGCACCACGCCCTCATGGACGGCATGGGCACCTTTGTCTGGGCCAACGACATTTTCCGGGCGCTGCGGGGAGAGCCCTGCGTCGGATCGAGGTCAACCGTCACCGACACCGAGCTGGCGCGGAGCTTCCAGAAGGAGATGAGAAAGCCCTATCCCACAGAGCATATCGCACCGACCGGCAGGGCCGAAGGCACCGAAAACGGCATGATAACACGCCGCATCCGCGTCCGGGGAAAGTTTCACAACCTGATGGGCCAGGTGGCGCTGCAGATAGCGCGGGAGGCCTGGAGCCATTCCGACGGCGTGGTCAGGCTCGGGATACCGGTGGACATGCGGCCCCGCATGCCCGGCCTGGTATCCACGGCCAACCTGACCTACGCGATATACATCGAGATCAGGAAAGACTCGACCGCGGAATCGATCTCCGAGGACATTTCCCGCCAGCTCCAGGAAAAGCGGGAAGGCATGCTCTCACGGGGCGACGACATGGCCCGGTACGTGCCGATGTGGCTGCTGGGGAGGGTCGCCAAAAAAATCATAGAGGAGCGCCACAGGAACAGCATTTACAGCCTGTCGGGCCTGATCTCGAACGTGGGAAGACTGAAGCTGCAGCACTACCGGGGCGGCGGGTTCACGGCAACGGCCTTCTGGGGCATCCCCCCGGTGAACGACTACGTGCCGTTTTTTATCGGCGTCGGGGGCTATGATGACGTCGTGGAGCTGGTCCTTTCCCTGCCAAGGCGCCTGGCCACCCGCAACCGCATCGACGGACTGCTGGACAGGATCATCGCGTCATTACATTAATCTTACAATTCCCGACATGGCCAGAGACCGCATCCGAAAACTATCATCCACCGAACGGGCCTATCTCGTTCTCGGCGAGTTATACCCTCCCTTCGCGAACCAGTATTTCTGGGAAGGCAGCGGCGTATTGGATCTCCCCCTCTGGCGTTCGGCGGTGGAAAAGGCTGCGGAATCGAACCCGGGGTGCCGCCTGAGACTTGAGGGATTCCTCAACGGGGCCCGATGGATTGATTCAGGAGAACCTCCCCTGGTCAGGGAGATAGACGGAAGGGGCTGGTCCGGCATGGATTCGGACAATGCCGGTTTCCTCAGGTCCCCCCTCTCTCCGTGGAGAGGGGCCGGCCATGCCTGCGAGATCCTCTTGATCAAGGGCGATCCGCTCCGGGTGGTATTCCGCACCCACCACGCGGTCATGGACGGCCGGGGCACCCAGACCCTGGCGGAGGATGTCTTCCGAGCCCTCAGGGGGGACCCCCTCGTCGGATCGGAATGCAGTGTCGTGGAGCAGGAGCTGGCGCGCAGCTTCCAGGACCGGGACCGCTCCGCGTCGCCGCCACGGTATATAGCGCCGACCGGCACCGCCGACGGCAATGAGCGGGACACCCGCTGGCGGAGGGTCAGGGTACGGGGCGCCTACCGGAGGATCGTCGCCCAGGTGGCGATGCTGATCGCGCGGGAGGCCCGGGCCCATGGAGCGGGGCCGGTGCGCATCGGCATCCCCGTGGACCTGCGGCCCCGCCAGAGCGGCCTCAGATCGACCAGCAACCTGACCAATTTCATATACGTCGACGTCGACCCCAAAGAAACCTCTATCGATATCGACAACGATATCAGGGAGCAGCTGAAGGACCGCCGCGACGGGATGCTCTACCGTGGAGACGAATTGATGCGGTACATGCCGCTCCGCCTCATCCGGTCCCTGGCCAGGAGGAGGATCATCGGCAATCACAGGCGGGGATTATACAACGCGTCGGCGCTCATCTCCAATCTTGGGAAGAAGGAGCTGCCGGATTTTTCCGGCGGCGGTTTCCTGGCGACGGCCTTCTGGGCCATCCCCCCGGGGGCAGAGCTCTACCCCTATTCGGTCGTGCTGTCGGGCTACGGCGACACCGTCGAGATCATAGTCACGGCCCCCTCAGTCATGGCCACGGGGGGCCGCCTTGAAAGGAGCGTCGACGCCCTGGCCCGGGGCCTGGTACGGGAATAATGACGATAGGTGAAACAGCCGGTCCGGCTATTTCCCGAAAATCCCCCGTATCTTCTGACTCACCGACATGAAGAAAGGCGACCTTCCCGAAGTGCAGAAATTGTAGATGGCGCGGGCCACTTCGGGAGCCCGGAGGTAGCCGTAGAGCTTGTGCGGTGACCGGTCGCCGTCAATTTCATAGTTATTGTAGATGATCGTGTCCTTCGGGGACACGCCCCGTGAATTGGGGCGGTAATCATCGCCGATCTTGTAAATGATCGCCACGGGGTCATCGAGGTCAGCGTAGTTATACCAGGCCGTGGTTATGCTCTCCGGGGTAACGGGCTTCTGCTCCTTTTTGAAATCCCTTCCCTGCTCGATCAGGATTTGTTTCATGATAAGCGGCATGGCAAGGGGCGACCCGATGGTGATCAGGGTATGGATGGGAACATCCGGCGTGGTATGGGTGAGCACGTCATAGGAAATGATGGTTCCCATGGAGTGGGCGACGAGGAGGATGTCTCTCCGGTGATACTTCCGCAGCACTTCCGCGAGCCTCATCCGGATGGCGTCCCGGGCGAGGAGGCCGCGGTACCTGATCACGGGGCAATCCTTGTGATAATACAGGTCCAGGTCCTTGAAGAGACGGCGAACCATGATATTGGCGAACTTGTCAAAATTGATGAAGCTGTCTTCCTTGAAATACATGGCATCGAGCTTCTTTTCCACTTTATCAAGCACCTTCTGCTTCATGTTGCTCGGCTTGAAATCCTTGTAATCATCGGGGTTCCCCGGCACATAGGGATCGTCAAAGTAGCTATCGCTTTTCTTATCGGTCTCGTTGGGGTCCTGGGGCTTTTCATACATGAGGTCAGCCCAATACACCAGCTTCAAGGTAAAGGGGGTTCCCTGTTTTTCTATGGTTTTAAAACCTTCACGGATAGAGGTCTTGCACCATTGCTCCAGCAATTTTTTCTCAGGTTTATTGGCCAGACCATGGATGCAGATGATGATCTTTTTCCTGAACATTTTATCAAAAATACCCATGACCCAAGGCCTCCAGTTTTTTATGATGATTTATATTCAATGGATTTCTAGCATTGAATGCCATGGTATGTCCAGAATTTTGTTATATGGCCATTATTTTTTTCATCTGTTCCAGGAGAGGGTCAGAGCATATAAATCCACCGATAACTATCGGTTATGCAGCGGTGTGAGAGTAATAAACAACTGAGGGCCTGGGTTAACTGCCAACCTTTAAGCAAAATCCCTCATTAGAGCTCTCTGGAACCGATAACTATCGGCAATATACCGGTGTCAAAGCAAGCTGACTGGGGGGTCAGAGCAAAATAGAATACCCCGCAGCAAGCTATGGGGTATTTTATCGCATAATGTTTTGCGCACCTAAACTCCGGAGCTGAGCTCCATGGTTTAGGAGCGCTGCGATCAGACAAAATAACCTTGACACTCCATAACAAACGACTAATTTTATATGATCCACAAGGGCAAAGAGGAAATGCATGAAACACTCGCGTTTATTGATTATTATCATATTTGCGTCTTCCATCATTTATCCTTTTAGTGTTTATTCAGAAGTTGACATCCCCGTCAAAGCAAAGATCCGGGTATTATGGCGCTATATACCGGTTGATATGAACCCCCTGGATATAAAAGAAGGGTTTCCTCACAGCGGAATCGTTACCGCGTCAAAGTCACCCTTCGGGGGCGGAGGGATAAAGGGCAAACAGATAATCTCCCTTATTAAAAAGAAATCTGGGGCCATAGCAATCAGCCGCTGCAGGGCCCTCTACCTGAAAGACGGTGAAGACCCCGCCTACGGGCCAACCCTGGCATCGATAGTTATCCGGAATGACAATAGCCTCTATGACAACTATGTCATCACTGCAAAAAACGGCGCTCTTGCTCTTTATGTTGATGTGCTGGTGACGAAATAAGATAGATCCAATCGCACAAACTGCTGAGCCTATGCATAAGCTGATCATCATCCTGTTACTCTGCCACCTGGGCCTGCTCCTGGTCATGACAGCGCCTGCCCTGTCCCTGGAACAGGTCCTAAAGCTCTACATCTGCCAGACAGAGCACGATCTGGAGGAGATCACCTCCTGCGAGTACTCCGACCCCGAAAAATACAGGGCCGCCACCATGAACGGCAGGGTGATGCCCCTGGACGCGGCCAGGGAATCGGCGGGAACCCTTATTGCAATGGATAAAGTTCAGTGCGATAGCGACAAGAACCTGGTCATCGAAAAATACCATGTTGAAGGGAGCTCAAAAAAAGCGTATCAGCACCGGGTGGAAGGGGCCGAGCTTGAGCGGTACTGCCCCCGGACGATAAAAAAATACGGCCATCCCTGCAGGTAAAACAAAAAGGGGCGATTGAATCGCCCCTCATGCCTGCATGTAACGTCGCGCCGCATTGGCTCGTCCGGTTTTCCCGCGGCGTTATATTTTCCGATTCAACTCGTTATAGAGCATCTTCGCCATGCCGAGGTTGGAATTGCGCGAGAGGTTCAGGGCGTACTCGTCGTAGAGCATGTCCTCGAAGATCTCCTCAGCGGAACCGCCGTTGATCCAGCCGCTCTTCTGCACGGTCTTCCGCATCTCCTTGAGCATCTTTCCCACGAGGAGCGATTCCATCTCTATACAGGCGTCCCAGAGGCGCTTTTCCTGGCCGGCCTTCCTGGACTTGTCGGACAGGGGCGCATGGCCGCTTTCACCGTCCCTGACCGCCCTTGACAGGGCTTTGCTGAAGGATGCGCCGGCGCTTTCACCGGCCGGCGTCTCGGCTTTCGCGGGGACCCGCACCAGTTTTTTTATGAAATCCTCGTCATTGGTCCGCGGAGCCGCAAGCGGCGTTGTTCCCTGTGCCAGCATACATTACCTCACAATCAGTTCCGCATGGAGAGCTCCCGAAGCCTCCAGCGCTTTCAAAATGGATATGATATCGGACGTGGTGGCGCCGGTGGCGTTCAGTGAATCGACAAGCTCTTTCACCGTCGCCGTATCTTTCAATTCCGATGCCGATACCTTCTTGCCGGTCTCCTTTATCTCCACCGTGAGCCCTTCCCGGCTCACCATGGCCGCCGACACCTTGACCTCGCCGCCGGTGACGATGGTGCCGTCGCGCTCGTTCACCACGACCCGTGCCCGGTACGCCGGCGTTATCTCGATGTTCTCTATGGTGGATATGAATTCCGGAATGCTGATATCTTTCAGCAGCGAGACCTGGATCCTTCCGCCGCTGGCCATCACCGGTTTCGATTCCGGGTACTTGTTCGCCACGGCCTTGATGATGCTGTTACCAACCGTGTAGTCCCACTCCCTGAGGACGATAAAGATCTTGTCCTGGTCCTCCTTGTTGTCCTTGTCGCGGTACACGATCTCCGGATATATTTCCCGCTCCACCACGGCGCCGCCGTCGATCTGGGCGACGGTGCGGACCGCCCTACGCTCGTTCTTTATCCGCGGCACCGAGAGGGTGCCCTGGGCCACGGCGTAGATGGCGCCGTCGCCGCCCCTCAGGGGCGACTGGATCAGGATGCCACCCTCAATGGACTTGGCGTCGCCGATGGACGACACGGTCACGTCGATCCGGTCCCCGATGCGCACGAAGGCCGGGAGCTTGGCGGTGACCAGGACCGCGGCCGTGTTGGCCGAGGTGATATCGTCGCCTTCCATACCGAGGTTCTTTAAAAGGTTCTTCAGGGACGACTTGGTGAGGGGCGACTTCTTCGTGTCGCCGGTGCCCTGCAGCCCCACGACCAGGCCGTAACCGTAGACCTGGTTCTCCTTCAGACCGTCTATGAAGGATAGGTCCTTGATCTTGACCGATACCTCGGCGTGGGCCGAGACCGCGGCCAGGAACATCAGAATGACTAGTGCGCCGATCCTGCCTGCCATATTATCGCGTCAGTTCTCCCAGCATTTTCTTCAAATAATCTATGATGATGGTCTGCTTTTCCTGTTCGGTGAGGGTGGCGTTGGCGGTCTCATCCTTTTTCAGCGCGGGGCGCTGGATGTTTATTCCCTGCTTGATGCCCCGGATCTCCAGGGTGAAATCGGCCACGCTGCTTGAATCAACGGTGCGTCCCTTCATCATGGCCGGGTCCACGAGACCGGTCACGGTGATGATATTGGTCACTCCGTTCATGGTATAGGTGCGGCTCCCGGCCACGTTGAGCATGGTGCCCACCTTGTTCAGGACACGCGTCGCCACGGAAAAGGCCATCTTCCCCTTGGCCGTGAACTGCGTGAGGTCGTCGTTGGTGACCTTTTTCTGCGCCGCAACCTTCGGCAGGAAACCGGTTATGGTCATGTCCGGGTTCGACGAAACGATGGAATTGCTCTTGTCGCTCATGGATAAGGAGAATTTCATGTCCGACACGTCGTACACGTTGACGACAACCACGGTGCCCGCCTTGAGGTCGCCCTCGGAGGTGTAGGGATTTTTGTCCTGCCATATGCTCTTGGCGTTCAGTATGCACCCGAAGAGCACGATGACGATATATGCGATCAATGCCTTTTTCATAGGACCAGCTCAACCACCCGTTCACTTACTACCCTGCCGCGGGAAACCGCCGAGCCCTTCAGCTTTACCGGTATCTCGTCGCCGATGGCGCCGTCCTGCAGCGCCGTTCCCATCTGCCCCACGCGGACTATCGAGTTTACGACCTGGAACCTCACCGCGCTTCCCTTGCGCACCACGATGCGACGCTCGTCGCCGGTACCGGTATCGGGGACCTCGCTCACATGGACCCTCACGCCGCTCCCGTATATGTTGACGCGCCCGTCGGCGTGGGCCCTAATCAGGTCGATTATCTCTTTCCGGTCGATATATCCGTCCGCGAATACGCTGTCTTCAATGACGATCGATCCGATCCCGGCCGTTGCCGTGTCTCCCTCGATCGTCCCCAGGTCCGATAGAACGAGGGGGTTCCTGCCGCGCTCGACCTGTGGGAAGAGGTACATGCTCACTTCAGCCCAGGATGCCGTTGAGGCCAGCAGCAGAATAAGTACTGAAAGGAAGACCCTCATTACCTCTTCAATCCTATGGCGGTGCCGAGCATCGAATCGGAGGTCTGGATGGCCTTGGAGTTAACCTCGTAGGCGCGCTGCGCCACGATCATGTTGACCATCTCCTCCACGATCTTGACGTTGGACATTTCCAGGAACCCCTGGTGTGTTTTGGCCATGCCGTCGATGCCAGGCATGCCGGCGATCTCCTCGCCGGAGGCCGGCGTGGTCTTGAACAGGTTGCCGCCGATGCTCTGGAGGCCGGCCGGGTTGATGAACCGGTAAAGCTCCATCTGTCCCACTTCGACCGGATCTTCCTCGCCGATCACCTTCACAGTCACCTTGCCGGTCTGGCTGATGGCCAGGCTCTCGGTGATAAAATTTTCCGGGAGCACCAGGGGCGGCTCCAGGAGATACCCGTTGGAGGTAACCACCTGGCGGTTCGAATCTATCTTGAAGGATCCGTCGCGCGAGTAGGCAAAGGTCCCGTCGTAGAGCTGTATCTTGAAAAAGCCCTCTCCCTCGAGGGCGAGGTCGAGCTTGTTTTCCGTGCTCTGGAGGCTTCCCTGGGAGAACATCTTCTGCGTGGCCGCGACCTTCACGCCGTGGCCCACCTGGATCCCCGTGGGCACTTCAGACACTTCAGTGGCCGGCGTACCCGCCATGAGGAGGGTCTGGTAGATGAGGTCCTCGAACTCCGCCCTCATCTTCTTGAAGCCGGTGGTGTTAACGTTGGCAAGGTTGTTGGAAATGGTGTCGATATGGAATTGCTGTCCCACCATGCCTGACGCCGCGGTCCACAATGATCTCATCATGATAGCTCACCTCTGTTATGTATTGTACACAATTACTGACGGGACCATCGTCAAAAAAACATTTGACTTTATCTGTTTCTTAATAATGATAGCCCAATCAAACTCTCTTTTTATTTTCGGACAAAAAACTCCCGAAAAATACGATTTTTATATTAAAACCCGCTATTTTTGCCGATGGCGGATAGCAAAGATATTCGTAATTGACGCAATGTCTATGAAAAATCACTCAGGAGACACCGTATTATGACACAGAAGGTACTGACCGCACTATCATGCTGCCTCGCCCTTATCCTCGGATGCGCCGGGACGGAACAGATCATCAAGCGCGAGACCCCGGACCTGGCGAAGAGCATTTCCATAGCCGGTACCGCCGGCAAAACATACAGGGCCTTCTGGCCCGATAAATCATTGATGGCGGAGGGGCCGGTTGTCGGAAATAAAAAGAACGGTCCGTGGAAATTATTTTACCAGGGCACCGGAGGCAAAACCCTCATGGCGGAGGTCACCTTCAGGGACGATCTCCTTGACGGTCCCATGAAGGAATACTATCCCTCTGGAAAAAAGATGGTGGAATCGGAATATAAAAAAGGAATTTTGCACGGCAGGTATATGTCCTTCTATGAATCGGGTATCGGCAAGATCGAGGCCTTTTTTAAAGAAGGAAAAAGATCCGGCAAGTCCTTCGAGTATTATGACAACGGCAACACCAGGGAGAACGCCTATTACCAGAATGGCCTGCGCGACGGCATGTCAACGATCTTCTATGTCAACGGCAAGCGCGAGGCCATGGGCCGCTACATAGCCGGAAAGAAGAACGGCCTCTGGGACCATTTCAACCAGGAAGGGATGCTTGAGTCGCGGGGCAACTACACCAACGACCGGAAGACCGGCAAGTGGTCATTCTTCGACAAGACCGGCAAGGTATCAGAGAAGAACTTCGACTAATCTATAATGAAACTGGTACTCATAGGGCCGCCCGGCTCGGGCAAGGGGACCCAGGCGCTGAAGCTGAAGGAACGCTACGGTATACCCCATCTCTCCTCAGGGGATATTCTCCGCGCCCAGGTAGCCGCCGGCACTGAATTCGGGAAAAAGATAAAGGTATACATGGACCGGGGCGAGATCGGCCCTGCGGAGCTCATCACCGAGGTGATCCTCCACCACCTGGCCGAAACCTGCCCCGATGGATTTATCCTGGACGGATTTCCCCGGACCCTGTACCAGGCCGAAAAGCTCGGCGCGTCCCACAGCGTCGACGCTGCCCTCTTCATCGACGTGTCAGAGCCCGAGATCGCGTCGCGCATAACCGGCCGCCGCACCTGCAAATCCTGCGGCGCTATCTATCATATGAAAACAAAACCGTCCAGGGCCGAAGGCCTGTGCGACGCCTGCGGCGGCCCCCTCTTCCACAGGGCCGACGACAACGAGGAGACGGTTTTGAACCGCATCCGCGTATACAAGACTGAAACAAGGCCTGTCCTCGATTTTTACCGTGGCTCCGGCCTGCTCAGAACCATAAACGGCGAGCGGGAGGCGGAGGAGATATTCGCAGATATTGTCGAGCTGCTGGGATAATCCAAATCATCTTTTACTTCAACCCTTTGTGAGCCCTCACCCGCCCCTCCGGGGCACGCCGAGCGCTTTTTGGCCGTCCTGGCCGCGCTCGGCACTGCGACCTCCTGTCGGGAGCCTCTCCCATTAAGCTTGGGAAAAAGGAGAGGGTTTTCGTAAGAATATATATACTAATGCTCCCCCTCTCCTTTCTTAACTTTTTAATGGGAGAGGGGGCCGGGGGGTGAGGGCATATAACCCGCGGAGCGCGGGTGAGGATCCTACAGAAAATCCGCCAGCTCCAGCACGAACCGCTCCGAATCCTCCCACCCGAGGCACGCGTCGGTAATCGACTTGCCGAACTCGTTGCCCGACGGGTCCTGGGCGCCCTCAAGGAGATAGCTCTCCACCATGAAGCCCTTCACCATCTTCCTCAAGAGCTCGGAATACTTCACGCTCCTCATCACCTCCATGATGATGCGCGGCTGCTCCCGGTACTTTTTGCCCGAGTTGGAATGGTTGGCGTCGATGATGATCGACGGGTTCTCCAGGGACCGGTCCAGGTACATTTCCGTAAGGACGATAAGGTCCTCGTAGTGATAATTGGGGAAATGGTTGCCGTAGCGGTCCACGGAGCCGCGCACCACGCCGTGGGCCAGGGGATTGCCGCTGGTGGCGACCTCCCATCCGTTATAGACGAAGGTATGGGCCTGCTGGGCGGCGTAGATCGAGTCTATCATGACACGCAGGTCCCCCGACGTGGGGTTCTTCAGGCCCACCGGGACGTCCAGGCCGCTCACGGTGAGGCGGTGCTCCTGGTTTTCCACGGAGCGGGCGCCCACGGCCACGTAAGACAGGATATCCGCCAGGTACGGGTAATTGCCCGGGTAGAGCATCTCGTCCGCCGCAGGCAGATGCGATACGGACAGGGCCTTGATGTGCATTTCGCGTATCGCCAGCAGGCCCTTGGTCATGTCCGGCTTCTCGCGGTGATCCGGCTGGTGAAGCATTCCCTTGTAGCCCTTGCCGGTGGTGCGCGGCTTGTTGGTGTAGATGCGCGGCATCAGCACCAGCTTCTCCTTAACGCGCTCCTGGAGCCTCGACAGCCTGGATACGTACTCGTACACCGCTTCCGCGTGGTGGGCGGAGCAGGGTCCTATCAGCAGGAGCATGCGGCTGTCGCCGCCGGTAAATATGTCGCGTATCACTTCATCGCGCTTTTTCTTGACGTCCCGAAGGTCCACCGGAAGGGGGTTGCTTTCCAGGATCTCACCGGGCGACGGATACTTTCGAATGTAATTCAGACTCATCTTGTTTCCTCCTTGTAAAAAGAACGGGGCCACCCCGAGCCTGTCAAAGGTGACCCCTCTGCCGCGGGCTATGCTTCGACATGCTCAGCATGACCGCGTATGGTATTATGTTCTCACATGCCGAGCATAACGGTTTTCCTAACTAAAATACTCCACTGCGTTCTTAAATATGATAAAACCGTCCGACTCCTCCGGAATATCCTTTCCCTCCCGCGTAAATTGTTCGCGTATACAGGTCCAGTCGTCGCGCTGGGTAAAAAACATCCCCCGCTCGGGGTGCGGCATCATTCCCATGATCCTCCCGGTGCGGTCGCAGATCGAGGCTATATCATTCAGGGAGCCGTTGGGATTATAGGGAAATTCTCCCGCAGCGGGGCCGCCTCCGGGCTTCACGTAGCGCATGGTGACCAGCCCGTCCTTTTCGATGCGCCGCAGCGTTTCCTCCGGCGCGAAGAAATTGCCCTCGCCGTGGGCCACCGGGATGTGGAGCCGTCCGATGCCGCGCGTGAACACCGAGGGCGAGCCCTTCTCAACGGCCAGGTCCACCCACCGACACTGGTAGCGGAAAGTCCTGTTGTGCTCCAGGGCCGCCTCCGCGTCGCCGGTGAAACCGTCCAGGGCGGGGATCAGGCCGATGTTGGTCATGACCTGGAACCCGTTGCATATGCCCAGGATAAGGGTGTCGCGATCGGCGAACCTCCGCAGCTCCTCCATCAGGTTGTTCTTGATCCTGTTGCCCAGGGCCTTCCCGCTGCCGGTGTCGTCGCCGTAGGAAAATCCGCCGGGGAAGGCAAAGACCTGGAACCGGTCAAGGAGGGCGCGGTTCTCGATCAGGTCATTGACATGCACGATGTCCGCGTCGGCCCCGGCCTTTCTGAACGCAAATGCGGTCTCGTCATCGCAGTTGATGCCGTATCCGGTTAATACTAATACTCTTGGCTTTGCCATAAAATATTTTTCCATCTCCGCGCCCCCTCCGGGGGACGGGGGGCTAAAAATCCTTGAACAATCCCTTGTATGCCGCCATGAGCGACTCAATATCGGTTCGGATAATCGTATTCTTTTTTAACCCGGCAATTTCAATGACAGGCTTTTCCATGACAGCTCCGATCAGGCCCAGGGGCAGACCGGTGAAAAGCCCCTCGAATTCTTTCTTTTTTTCAGGATCGACCGAAACCAGGACCCTCCCCTGCGACTCGGAGTACAGCACCGTATCGTTCCTGCCGGCATCCGACGGCACCGCGGAAAGGTCCGCAGAAAGGCCGAGCATCCCGGCAAGGGCGGATTTCGCCAGCGCCAGGCCCAGGCCGCCCCGCTCCACGCTCAGGCACGATGACACGAGGCCTCCGCCGATGGCCTTTTCCAGGGCCCGGTAAGTATCGATAAAGCCCTCCGCCGGGACCTCCGGCACCGAATCGCCGATATAACCCCGGCCGGACAATTTCTCGCCGCGGTAGGCAAGGTATTCGCTTCCGCCCATCTCGTCCCTGGTCATCCCGATGATATAGACCAGGTCGCCGGGAAACTTGAAGTCCATGGTCTGGCACTTCCGAATGTCGTCGACCACGCCGATGGACGAGACCAGCAGCGTGGGCGGAATGGATATCAGTTTCTCGTTGAAGTTCTCGTCGTATCCGCGGAAATCGTTGAACATGCTGTCCTTACCGGAAATGAAGGGCGTCCGGTAGGCGACGGCAAAATCGCGGCACGCCCGGGCCGCCTCGCGGAGCTGGCCGAGGCGCTCCGGGTTGTTGGAATCGCACCAGCAGAAATTGTCCAGGATGGCCAGCTTCTCCATGCGCCCGCCGGCAGAAACGGCGTTTCGAACCGCCGTGTCGATCGAACAGGCCGCCATCCAGTAGGTGTCGATGTCACTGTAGGAGGGGTAGAGCCCCTGGGAGAGCACCACGCCACGGTATGAATCGAGGACGGGCCGTATCACGGTGGCGTTACCGTTGACCCCGCCCCGTCCCTGGAGCGGCTTTATCACCGAGTTGGCCTGAACTTCGTGGTCGTACTGCGTCGAAATGAAGGCAAAGCCGGCGGTGTTGAGCCGCCCCGCCATGTCGCGGAATATACCGGACATCTCCCCCGGATCCGAAAAGGCCGGATAGGGATGTTTTTCTTTCGTATAGGATGATGTGAGCTTTTTCCTGGGGAGGCCGTCATGAAGGAACGACATGTCCAGGTCGAATATGACCTTGCCGTCGTACCGGACGACGCCCCGATTTCCCTCCCTGAAGGTGCCGATCGCGGTGGCCTCGACGCCGCGGCGTCCCATGAGGCCGATGAACTCGTCGAGCCTGTCCAGGGGAATGGACGCGGTCATCCGCTCCTGCGACTCGCTCACCCAGATCTGCCAGGGAGCCAGGCCCGGGTACTTGAGGGGCACCTTCTCGAGGTCCACCTCAAAGCCGCCGCATTCCCGGGCCATCTCCGCCACGGAGCAGGAAAGTCCGCCGGCGCCGTTGTCGGTTATGGAATGGTACAGGCCCCGGTCGCGGGCTTCCTTCACGATCGCGTCGGAGAGCTTTTTCTGGGTGATGGGGTCACCGATCTGCACGGCTGTGGCCGGGCTCCCCGACGAGAGGGCCTCGGACGAGAAGGTCGCGCCGTGGATGCCGTCGCGGCCCACGCGGCCCCCGATCATGACGATGGCGTCCCCCGCCATGGCCTTCTTGGAGCAGGACGATATACCGTTAACGGTCTTCGGCATGAGCCCCACGGTGCCGACAAAAACCAGGGGCTTCCCCTTGTAGCGCTCGTCGAAATAGACGAAGCCCTGGGGCGTCGGTATCCCCGAGGTGTTGCCGCCGGCGTTCACGCCATGAATCACCCCTTCCATGATGCGCCGGGGCGAGAGCATCCTGCTTGCCCGGTCCCTGCTCTTGTACAAAGGCCTGGTATCGAAGGGATCGGCATAGCAGAAGCCGTAACGGTTGGCCACGGGCCGCGATCCCATGCCGAAGCCGATGGAGTCGCGGTTGACACCCACGATGCCGGTAATGGCTCCGCCGAAGGGGTCCAGTGCACTGGGGCTGTTGTGCGTCTCCACCTTGTCCGATATTATATAATTCTCGTCAAACTCGATGCCGCCGGCATTGTCCGTGAACACTGACACGCAGAAATCCTTATCGCCGAGATCGCGGCGGATCCTCACGGTCGCCTCCCGGATGTAGCTGCGGAATATCCCTTCAGGCATATCATCGTCCATTTCAGCTGCAAAGATGGTATGCTTGCAGTGCTCGCTCCAGGTCTGGGCGATCGACTCGAGCTCGATGTCTGTGGGATTTCTCTTTTCGGTCCCGGAGAAGTACTCGCGGATCGCGTTCATGGAGGCCATGTCCAGGGCCAGGGGCCCGCGCCGGGACCCGTCACGCTCCCTGATCCCGTCACGCGCGATCTTCCGGAGCTCATCATCGGAGACGCCGAGGTCCACCTCGTCGGCGTCGGGCCGCTCGTGGATGCTCACCACGGGCAGTTCCCTGCCCATGCCGGACTGGCGCATGTAGTCGGCCGAGGAAAGCAGCTTCCTCCTCTGTATGAGGGGGTTGTACAGCTCCGTGCTTATGCTTGCCACGTCGCTTTCCGAAAGGCCGCCGGAAAAGAAATAGGTGATCGTGGAAAAGACCGACTTATCGATGTCAAGATGGACCTTTAACAGGTCTTCGATGGATTCGCGCACGGTATGGGCTATATTGTCGGTGACGCCGGGAAGGAAGCCGATTTCAACGGCATAGTCGAATCCTTCGGGCGTATAGGGCCTGTTCACCAGGAAATCCTGTATGACCGGCTGGACCAGGAGACGCGCCACAGCCGCCGCATGGCCGTCGTCGATGGCGGCGTTGATGAGATAGTTATCGGATATGTGGACGGCGGTGATGGGAAACCCGAGGCCGGCCAGCTTTTTACGCACGACCTCGCAACGGGGATCGCTGGTCCTGTGAAAAACTTCAATGCGGTACGTGGCGCTTATCATTCATAATCCTCGGATGTGGAACTGCTAAAGGATGAGCCCCGAATTGTCCAGAAATATTTTTTTTTAACAGCCGCCACGCCGCCTTCGGCGGCGCGGCGGCTGTCAGGGACAATAAAAAAGGGCCCGGAGGCCCTTTTTTTTAGTCATACTTAACAGGCAAGCGTACGCTTAATCGGCGTCAGCCGGATAAAGATTGTCGATTTCTTTCGCGTATTTGGACTCGATTATCCGCCGCTTGACCTTCTGGGTGGGAGTGAGCTCTCCTGTCTGCTGTGTCCACTCCGCGTCGAGGAGCTTGAATTTCCGGATCTGCTCCACCCGGGCGTACTGCTTGGTGTATTTCTCTATCTCGCCGGCGATGAGGTTCCGCACCTCTTCCCGCTCGATCAGGTCCTTATGACCGGTGGCATCGAGGCCGTTTTTCTTCGCCCACTTCGTGAGGGTGTCGAAGGCCGGGATGACCAGAGCCGTCAGGTACTTCCTCCGATCGCCGATGACCGCTACCTGCTCGATGAACTGGGAGGTCTTCAGGCTATTCTCGATGTTCTGCGGTGAGATGTTCTTTCCGCCCGCGGTTACGATGATGTCCTTGATCCTTCCCGTTATCTTCATGAAGCCCTCGTCATCGATGGCCGCGATGTCGCCGGTTCTGAAATAGCCGTCCTTGGTGAACACTTCCTTGGTCGCGGCCGGATTCTTGTAATAGCCCTTCATGACCTGCGGGCCCTTGATAAGGAGCTCGCCGTCATCGGCGATCTTGACCTTGGTCTGCGGTATCGCGTGTCCGACGGTTCCGGGTTTTATATTACCGGGCCGGTTGAAATGGGTTACCGGGGTCGTTTCCGTGAGGCCGAATCCCTCCAGGATCGTCACGCCCATGCCTATGAAGAATTCCGCATCAGACACCGACAGGGGGCCGCCGCCGGAAATGGCAAAGCGGAGCTTGTTAAGACCGATGGCCTCCTGGAGTTTTGAGAACACGAGCTTATTCGCCAGGTTAAACCGCTTCGCGAAAAGACCTGTGCGCGGTATATTCTTGCACTGGTACGGAAGGTTTTTGGCAGCGGTGGCCATGGCCCAGTTGAAGATGGCTTTTTTCAGGCCCGATCCGTCGGCGACCTTGGCCAGGATGCCGGCATGAACCTTTTCGTAAATCCGCGGTACACTGATGATGATCGTGGGCCGCACTTCCTGGAAGTTCTCCATCAGCTTGGAAATATCTTCGGCGAAGGCAACCTTCGAGCCGACAGTGACCGGAATGTAATAACCGGCCGTCATCTCCAAAGAGTGCGACAGAGGCAGGAATGACAGAAAAACATCATCAGGAGTTATAAAATCTTTCACCTCATTGTAGATAATCGACGCGTTGGAGACGAAATTGGAATGCATCAGCATGACGCCCTTGGGGTTCCCGGTGGTTCCCGAGGTGTATATCAGTGTCGAAACATCATCCGGCTTGATCGCCGCCAGGCGCTTGTCGAATTCTTTCTTGTTCTTGTATCCCTGGCCGATCTTATAGGCCTCGTTGATATTCAGGACGTCTTTTATCTTCTTGTTAATATCATCGAACACGATGACCTGCTTCAGCTTTTTGAGCTTCGGCTTTACCTTGAGGATCCTGTTCAGGTGGTCTTCGGTGCCCACAAAACACGCCCGGGAATCGGAATTATCGATTATATACAGGCACTCCTCCGACGAGTTGGTCGCGTAAATGGGAACGCTGATCGCGCCGATGGAAAGCGTTGCCTGGCTTGCCACCCACCATTCCCACCGGTTCGGCGAGAAGAGAGCGATCTTGTCGCCTTTTTTCACGCCAATGGAAAGCAGGTAATACGCGAGATCATGGATCATGCGGTTCATATCGGTCCATGATATGTCCACGTACCTGCCGCCCTTCTTATAAGCGACGCAGGCCTTATTGCCGAGCTTTTCAGCCTGATTCTGAAAAATCGCCGGCATACAGGTTTCTTTTAACTTTGCCATGAAGACCCCCTTTTTTTATTGTAAATTAGACATGCAAAAAAATATGAACGGCAAAAGAAACAGGTTCTTTTGCTACCGTTGCACCGCAACTTTTATCATTGATATCAGCATTTAAAAAAGCAATTATACAAAGCGGCCCTGATAATCTGCGCAATAATTATGTTTCAGCGCCCTAAGCGCAACAATGCATATTCAACAGTATCTTATCAGATGTTCATATTTTGACATGCGCTAAAGAACCATTGAGAGAATTGGTTCCTTGTTGATTTTTTCTGCCATTAATAATTTAAAATGTCAACTTAAATTAATCATAAAATCCCAATTTTGCTGACACATTGTACAAATTATTGCAAAGCCCATTCAATGGACAACAGCCATGGCGGTCTGCGGGAGCCGCTTCCCGCCCCCCTGTCGCATCCTGTGATAACAACGAGGCGCCCCGGAGATGGTTACCGCACCAATAATATACCCCTCAGCAAGCTAAGGGGTATTTAGCAGCATAATGTTGTGCGCTCACATATAGGCGGAACCTGGCTCCGGATTTTGAAAGCGCTGCGATCAAATCAACCGTTACACCGCTTTTGCCGATCTAAAATACTTGACAGCTTCTATCGTAATCAACACCATACCTATAATTCTATCAGGAACGTTTTTTTATTTCCAGGAGCAATCCCTTGGCCACTACCAGGAATCCGAAGCCGGAAAAAACGGAAAACCCGGCTGAAAAAAAGAAAAAACCAGCCCCGAAGAAAAAGGCTGTCGCAAAAAAATCACCAAAAAAAACCGATACGGCGCAGGCGCCGGTCGTGACCGAAAGCGTTAAAGCTCCGGAATCACAGCCCAACCAGGTCATCAACCCCCTGACGCAGATAAAAGAAGCGGTTAAAAGCCATCCCGTCATAACCGCGGGAACCGTGGGCATGTCGACCCTTGAGCGCGTTATACATTTTTTCGCCAGGCATGACGACTCCGATAAAAAGGTCCTGAAATCTGAAACCGACGAAGAACCCGACGAAGTCGATCCTGAAGCCCTTAATCGCGGCGACATCCCCATGAGCTTCGTCGATCACCTGGACGAGATCAGGTCCAGGATACTGATAACCCTCATAACATTCATCATCCTAACCGTGGCGGCCTTCGTTTTTTCCGATGAACTGCTCTACGTCATCAATAAGCCCTTTATCGATACCGGCCTGAAGCTCAACGTTTTCAAGCTCGCCGAAGGCTTCATGATGCGACTCAAGGTTTCGGCCATCGCGGCATTCATCGTGACTCTGCCCTTCCTCATTTTCCAGGTTTGGCGATTCATCCTTCCCGCCATAACGAAGAAGGACCGCATGTTTTCGCGCGTGGCCCTCATAGCGTCCATCCTGCTGTTTTATTCCGGCGTGTCGTTCGTGTATTTTCTCCTGATGCCCTTTACGGTCAAGATGCTCCTCAGCTTCGTCGCCAAGGACATCACCAGCGTCATCGGGGCCAGCGAGTATATCAGCTTCGTGTTCCTGTTCTGCTTCTTCATGGGGGTGATATTCGAGTTCCCCATACTGATCATGATTCTCACCCGTATCGGCATGATAACGCCCTATCTTCTCTCAAATAACAGAAAATGGGCCATCGTCGTCATTTTTATCCTCTCCGCCGTGGTAACGCCGACAACGGACATTTTGACCCAAGCCCTTGTCGCGATACCCCTGTATTTCCTTTTCGAAGCGTCAATCGTGGTTTCAAAAATGACCGCCGTCCGCAAAAAGAAAAAGGAGCTCGAGAGCGAAAATTAATCTTGACCTGTTCACCTGATGGATGAAAAATATAATGGGCCCGCGGCGGTATCCCGGCCGCGCCCCCGCAATAAATGTTACGAGGTGCAGCGATGACAATCAAGTATATCAACAATCTGGACATCAAGGGAAAGCGCGTCATGGTCCGCGTTGACTACAACGTCCCCTATGACAAGAGCATGAATATCAAAGATGACACGCGGATAACCGCGACCCTGCCGACCATCAACCATTGCCTCAAGGCCGGCTGCAAGATCATACTTGTCTCCCACCTGGGAAGGCCCAAGGGCAAGCCGGTCCCCGAGATGAGCCTGAAGCCCGTTGCCGAGCGCCTGAACAAGATCCTTGGCAAGAAGGTGCTCTTCATAGAAACGCCGCTCGGCGACGAGGTCAAGAAAATCATCGACGGCCTCAAAGACGGCGACATAGCCCTTCTGGAGAACATACGGTTCTATCCCGGCGAAGAGAAGAACGACCAGGAGCTTGGCAAACAGCTCGCCTCCCTCTGCGACGTCTACATCGACGACGCCTTCGCGGCCGCCCACCGCGGCCACTCTTCCAACGACGCCATCACGAATTATGTCAAGGAATGCGCGGCCGGGTTCCTCCTTGAAAACGAGATCGAATATTTTAAAAAGGCCATGGGCAATCCCCAGCGGCCCCTGGGCGCGATCATCGGCGGCGCCAAGGTGTCGACGAAGCTCGACGCGCTGAAGAACATCGTCTCGAAAGTCAACTACATCATCATCGGCGGCGGCATGGCCTTCACCTTCATGAAGGCCAAAGGCATGAACGTGGGGAAGTCACTCCTCGAGGCCGACCTGGTGGATTCGGCGAAGGAGATCATGGACGAGGCGGCCAAGAAGGGCGTGGAGATACTCCTGCCGGTGGACATTATCGCCGCGCCGGAATTCGACAACAATTCGCCCAGCGCCGTGGTGCCAGCCGACAAGATACCTGACAACATGATGGGACTCGATGTCGGGCCCGCGTCGGTCAAGCTCTTCAATGAAAAGATAAAGTCTTCGAAGACGGTCATCTGGAACGGCCCCATGGGCGCCTTCGAGATGCCCAATTTCGCCGGCGGCACCAATGCCGTGGCCAAGGCCCTGGCCGAATCGGGGTGCCTGAGCATCGTCGGCGGCGGCGACAGCGTATCCGCGGTCAACCAGTCCGGCGTGGCCGACAAGATATCGTACATCTCCACCGGCGGCGGCGCCTGGCTGGAGCTGCTAGAGGGAAAGACACTGCCGGGTATAGCGGCGCTGGATAAGTAAAGATATACACTCCTCCCCCTCGATGGGGAGGATATGTGGGGGTGTCTAACATAAATTCACCCTCACCCGCGCTCCGCGCACCCTCTCCCATGAAGCTCAAAATAAAGTAGAGGGTTTCCGCATTAAAGATTTTCATCTTAGTCCCCCCTCTCCTTTCTTCAATTCTTAATGGGAGAGGGGCCGGGGGTGAGGGGACCTTATAGCACAACAACTTCCTTTTGGGAGCTTCCCATCATGGAAGGGGAAATAACGTATCATTCTAAAATGGTAACAAAAACTAAAATCTTCGGGATGCCTCTCATCGCCCTCGGCATGAAAGAGCGCGGATTCATCTCCATCGGCATGTATGCCCGCGGGTTCATCGCCATTGGCTGGGTAGGAAAGGGCTTTATTACCATCGCCCAGTTCGGATTCGGCGCCATCGCCTTCACCCAGTTCGGATTCGGCATCATTTCCGTTTCGCAGTTCGGATTCGGCGCGGTGTCCATGGCACAGTTCGGCCTGGGCCTGATCCTTGCCGTGGGCCAGGGCGTCCTCGGTTTCATCGCCAATGGCCTGAACGCGAAGGGCTACTACGCCCTGTCCGGTCCCGGGGTCTTTGGCCGGTTTCCGGAGCTCTATTCCATTGTCATGGCGGATCCCCTTCCCTTTTATATATGGTCCGGCGCATGGGCCGCCGTATTCGCCTTTCTATGGTCCCAGCGGGATAAGTTCGCCCTTGGCATGGCGGCGGGCGACCTGTTCAGGAACCGTCGCAGGCACCGGGTTGACCGGATCAGGGCCAGGGCCGTATCAGCCATCACTGACCAGGAAGAGCTCCTGAACATCGTCATGAAGGACCCTTCCGATACGGTGAAAATGGCGGCGCTGAAGAACATCGCCGATCCCTCGGCAATGGCGCTGATTGCGAAATCCACGATGAGCGAGGAGGTCGCGGGCTATGTCATAGGAAAGATCGATGACAGGGAAACGCTCCTTGATATCGCGCGGTCGGCGGCGACGGCCGCGGTAAAAATTGGCGCTGTCAGCAGGATCGCCAGGTCCGACCCTGACCGTCTCGTGGAGCTGGCCTGCTCCGAGAAGGACCCGCAGGTGATCCAGGAGATAATAAACCCCATAAAAAACCGCGCGTCCCTGGAAAAAATCATCCATAGCGCAGCCGCTCCACAGGCGAAGATAGCGGCGATCAACAACATCGGGAAGCCTGACCATGAATTTCTTTTCGGCATTGTCAAGGCCGAGAAGGACGCTGCCGTGTCCAAGGCGGCCGTGTCCCTGATCAATGCCCCGGACATTCTCGCGGAGATCGTTCGCGGCGATTACGATTCGGCGGTGAAAAAAGCCGCCGTTGAGCGGATCGAAGACAAGAAGGTCCTCAGGGAGCTGGCGGACGCCGGCGTTCCCGATGATATCAGGGAAGCGATCAAACGCCGCCTTAAGGCAATTAGGCCGCAGTATTATTCTCTCAAGGTCGAGATCAGCTGCCCCTTCTGCAGCCAGCCGGTCTTTGTCAACGGGCCAGCAAAAAAAGCGAAATGCCAGTCATGCCTGCGAGATACAGGCCTTCCCGGACCGCTGTGGGAGAAAATCGCGCGCTCCGATTTCGGCACGATTGAATATATGGACCAGCTGAGCCTCATCGTCGAAAAGGCGGGCATCAAGGCCCCGCTCTGCAACTCCTGCGGCGCCTCCCTTGATACGGATGACATAGAAACCGGCGCGCGGACCATGCCGCCCTGCCCCTCCTGCAAGACGTCCCAGTCCACCTTCCCCCTGCCGGAATGGCTTCCATGGTCACAAAACGCGGAGCAGGTATTCTGCGCCGACGAAGAGGGAGTCCCTTCCCCGCCCATAAAGGGAATCAAGCCGGTTGCCATATCCTGCATCAAGTGCGGGGCGCCCCTCGAGATAACAGTGGAAACGCCGCGGAACGCGACCTGCCAATACTGCAACACGGTCCAGTACCTGCCGGACCCGCTCTGGCTTTCCCTCCACCCGGTGAAGATCAAGCAGGCCTGGTACGTCCGCTGCAATTACCGCGAGCGAGCCGGGCGGGAAGCCTGATCGCGCCGGCCGCTCCCTCAGTTGACGTCAAGAACGGCAAGGGTAATATCGTCTGCAAAGATCTTCGAGCCAGTAAAGCGACGGAGCTCATCGAGAAGGAGGCCGCAGAAATCCGCCGGCTCCAAATCGGTGTGGGCCACGATAAAATCCTTCAGCCGGGAAATCCCGAACATCACCCCCCTGCCGCTGAAGCATTCGGTGACGCCGTCGGTATAGAGCACCAGGCGGTCGCCCCGGCAGAGAGTAACCTCTACTTCGCATATCCCGGGATCATCCACCCATCCCAGCGGCTTGCCGGGTGATTGAATCTCCTCCACGACATTGTCGCCGCGCCGGTACAGGAGCGGCGGGAAATGGCCGGCCCTGGCGCAGCGCATCACCCGCTCCTGGCGGTTAACGATGCAATACACGGCTGTGACATAGTTGTTGTGGACCGTTGACCGGAGAACCGCCTTGTTCAATCGGCCAAGGACCTCGGCCGGGTAGCCGCCGGGGCGCTCGTACCGGAAGGCCATTTTCGTGATGGTCGCCAGAAACGCGCTCGAGAGGCCGTGGCCTGAAACATCGGCCACGAAGATGTCCACCGCGTCATCGGTCACATGGTAATCATAAAAATCCCCGCCCACCTTTTCCATGGGTATATACACGGCATGGATGGAATATTCCGGTATCACCGGCAGGTCCCCGGGAAGCAGGCGCATCTGCAGGGCGCGGGCAATCTCGAGCTCGTCCTCCACCCTGGCGCGTTCCTTCCGGAAATTGTCTATGATGATCTTGATCATGAAGCCGGTCACGAGGATCCACGCGGTGCAGTTGATGATAAAATCTATCCACCGCTCCTGGGGGCTGCGATAGTGCTTGAGTGGTATGACGCAAAAGCTCTCGACAAGCGTCAGGACCGCGATGACCACCGGCACCATCAGGAAAAAAACGATACGGCGCCGCCCCTCCAGCGACAGAAGTATGAAGAGCGTTATGAACTGGTAAAAGAGATGCACATACCCTACGGTCCCGTAGCCGGTGAACCAAATGATCGAAAGGGCCACGGTCCCGGTTATGATGAGGAAATACACGTTGGTGATGCTATGAAAACGCGAGAGGTAATACAGGTAAAACCCGGAAACGGTGATAAACAGGATCGTCGCCACGTGGAATGGCCCGATATCCAGTATGAATATCAGGGGCATGATTAATATCGTCGTCAGGGGTGTAAAAAACGTGAGGGCGTTGTAAATCCTGTTTTCAAGCCTTGTCTTGTTCGGATCACCGATAATCGTTGCAAGCGTAAGCTTCATTCCATGAAGCATATCCGATTATCGCGATCTGTCAATCGCTATTTTGACCGGCCCAATGGGCCCGCCTTCGTAAATGTTCGCCCGCTGCGATAGTCACGCTCCATGGGAAGAGCCTCGGGTTTCCAGGATGCTGAAAACGGTGATCGATACGATGATAATGGCCCCGCCGGCAACGGCCCATTCCCCGGGGCGTTCGCCCAGGGCAATGAATACCCAGAGAGGATTAAGTATCGGCTCAATGACCGGGATGAGTATCGCGTCCAGGGCCGGAACGTGCCTGATGGCGCGGGAATAGAGAAGGTATGAGAGGCCGAGCTGGAACACGCCGAGCAGCGCCAGGGATATGATGCCGGGCATCGGCGGCAGGGGCGCTGACATGCGGGGCGCGCAGACAAGGACCGTGAGGAGGTTGCCCAGAAGGATCGATTCGGTGGGAGAACCGTGCTTCTGCATGCGCAGGCATATTATCATGAACGCCATGGTGACGCCGCTGGCCAGGGCGAGCATGTTCCCCCGGAAGCCGTCGGGCGTAAGCCGGTCGAAAAAGAACAGGACTATTCCCGCCATGGCTACGACGACCATGATGCCGGCCCGCCGGGAAACCCTTTCCTTCAGGATCAGGGCGCCCAGCAGCGCCACATACACGGGGCACACGTACTGCAGCACGATGGCGTTGGCGGCCGTCGTCATCTTGTTGGCCAAGACGAAAAGTATGACCGTGGCCGAGTAGAAAACGGCGCCGCCGATCAGCGGAAAGGACCACGCGAGGCGGGGACGGCGCAGGTACGCCATCACCACCATGGCGGCGATGGCGCTGCGGGTCCCGGCTATGGCGAAGGGGTCCCAGTCGACGGATTTGATAAGCAATCCGCCTGTGCTCCAGAGAACGGCCGCCGCGATCAGCATCGAGACCGCCCTGCCGCGGGAACTGTCAGCGGGCCTAACTGTAAGCATTTGATCCAGCCATTTCTTTTGATCCCCACATTCTCCAAACAGAAAAGCAATAATGGATATTACCGCTGGCCGGCGCAAGGAGTTTTTTAATTTGTCGAGGCACGGGCGTTGTAACCGGACAATCCCGGCGGATAAATTTATTCCTTGATTATTTTCACCCTTCCGGAACAATGTGAAATAATGTGCCGGGCTATAGATTGAAGGATCCCATGCAACGCCTTCACGGCTCAACCGCCACGGCGGATTCAAGGCCCGGCAGAATCATACAGTGACCCGGAGAAGATAGATGCCTGCTAAAAAATCATCCACGAAGCTCATAGTCGTCGTCCCCGCCTACAACGAGGCGGAGCGCATCGGCGACACGATCAAGGCGCTGCGGGCCATCAGCGGAAAAATGAAGAAGCAGGAAATTGATTTTCAGGTATACGTGGTGGATGACGGATCGAAAGACGATACGCGCGCCATTTCCCAGGCGGCCGGCGCGAACCGCATCCTCCGCCATAAGATCAACCAGGGCCTCGGGGCGGCCATCCGCACCGGCCTCACGGCCGCCGAAAAGGACGGCGCCGATATCGTTATCAAGTTCGACGCCGACCTCCAGCACGATCCCAATGACATATTCGACCTCATCAAGCCGATCCTCGAGGACTCGGCCGACGTGGTCTACGGCAATCGGTTCAATCGCATCGAGTACCGCATGCCCATGGTTCGCCATATCGGCAACAAGGTCTTCACCGGCCTCATGCGCTTCCTCACGGGATGGCCGCTGAAAGACAGCCAGCCCGGCATTTTCGCCATCAACCGTGATTACCTGAGTGTATTCAGCCTTCCCGGCGACTACAATTACACGCAGCAGATCCTTCTCGATTCGTACCACAAGGGGATGCGCTTCGCCCACGTGGACGTCAGCTTCAGGAAGCGCGTCACCGGGAAATCCTTCATATCCCTCAAGTACCCCTTCAAGGTGGGGTTCCAGATCCTCATGGTGCTGGTCATCGTCGAGCCGATGAAGATATTCGGGACCATCGGCCTTCTGTTCCTGTCCACCGGGCTCATCGTTTTTCTCGCGGAGCTGGTCCTCTACATCCTGGGGTACAACCTGAAGCCGGTCGTTCACGTCAACGCGGTGCTGGGGTGCCTCTTCATGGGGCTGCAGACCTTCTTCTTCGGCCTCCTGGCGGAGATCATAAAAAAAATAAGCCGCAACCGGTGACGCGCGGCAGACCCATGGAAGACAACAGGCCGGCCCCATCAACTCCCGATGAGATAATACGCGAGCGAAAGCGGCGGATTTTCAGCGTCAAGACCCTGGTCTTCCTCGCCTTGTCTCTCTTCCTGGTGTGGTTTCTCCTCCGGAAAATCGATTACCGGCGGACCTTCGAGACCTTTCTCCTGGCGCGCATCGACCTGGTTTTATACTCCTGTGTTGCCTACACCTTTGCCAATATCTTCAAGACCCTGCGTTATTCCCTGCTGCTGAAAAGCCTGGGCCTCGGATTTTTCGATCACTTCACCGTTTCGAGCTACCAGAACTTCTTCAACCAGATACTGCCGGCTCGCACCGGAGAGCTCACTTTCGTGTATTACCTGAAAAAATTCAGCAGCGCCCCTCTTAGCACGGGGCTTCACATCCTCCTCCTGACCCGCATTTTCGACTTCATCGTGGTTTCGGCCTTCTTCGTGGGCTCGCTCTTTTTATACTACGGCAGGCAGACGTCGGGCAACCTCCTCATGGCGGGAATTCTCTTTTTCATTTTCTCCGTGGTCATGCTGTTCAATCTTAAATGGGTGGTCATCCTCTGCGCAAAGGTTTTTTCCGTAACGGTGCGCACCCTCCGCATCGGGTCAGCCGGGATCGTTAAAAGGATCGAATCGAAAATCGACCCCATTGTCGAGGAATTCTCCCGGTTCGAGACGATGCGGCACATTCCCGGCCTGGCCCTGTCAAGCCTGCTCGTGTGGACCGCGCTGTATCTTTTTTCCTATCTCACCCTCCGGGCCTTTGGCGTCGACATCGGCCTCCTCCTCTCGGTCGCCGGTTCCACCGGGGGAGTTCTCGCCAACGTCCTGCCCGTCAACAGCTTCGGGAGCTTCGGAACCCTCGAGGCGGGCTGGACCGCCGGGTTCGTCCTCGTCGGCGTGTCCGCCCAGGACGCCATCACCACCGGCTTCGGCTATCACATCATAAACTTCATCGTGAGCGCGATACTGGCGCTATTGTGCCTTGCGGGGCAGAAGGTCAGAAAAAAATGACATATGTCCGCCCGATAGGCGCTTGCGCGCCTATCGGGCGGAGGGCGGACATAAAAAAGGCCCCTGCGCTCGGCAGGGGCCTCCGTTCATTCGATATTACGATGCTTCGGGCTATTCCGCGGCCTCTTCCTGGGCGGCCTTGATGTTTATCTGGGCGATCCCCAGCTTCGCCAGCGGAATCGCGAAGGGCGAGCAGGAAACGTAGTTCAGGCCGGCGTCCATGCAGAACTGGATGTTTTCCGGAGCCGCGCCATGCTCGCCGCAGAGACCCAGCTTGATGTCAGGCCGCGACAGCCTGCCCCGCAGGGCGGCTATCCCGATGAGCTCCTTGACCTCTTCGCCGAGATACTTGAAGAGATTGGACTTCATCAGGTCGAAGAGGGAATAGCTCGGGAAGAATGAGTTGGAATCGTCACGCGACAGGCCGTAGGTGGTCTGGGTAAGGTCGTTCGTGCCGAAGCTGAAGAACTCGGCGTACTGGGCGATCTCGCCGGCGCCCAGGGCGGCGGCGGGAAGCTCGATCATGGTCCCGACCTTGTACTCGAGGTCCTCGATGCCGTATTCTTCGACTACCTCGTTCTTGATGTCCCGTATCCCCTTGACCTCTTTACCCTCGATCTTCTTTCCGTTCTTGATGAACTTGATCTCTTCCTTGCTCATGACTATGGGGATCATGATCTCGGGCTCGACCTTGTGGCCTTCCTTGCGCAGCATGCAGGCGGCCTCAAAAATGGCGCGGCACTGCATCTCGTATATTTCCGGGAAGGTTACGGCGACACGGCAGCCGCGGTGTCCCAGCATCGGGTTCATCTCGCCAAGCTCCTCGCACCGGGCCTCGATGTCGGCCCCCTTGATGCCCTTCTCCCGCCCCTGCATGTACTGGATAAAGATCTTCATGCTCTCCTCGTTGCGCGGCAGGAACTCGTGAAGCGGCGCGTCCAGGAGGCGGATCGTCACCGGCTGGCCCTCCATGATCTTGAAGAGGTCATAGAAGTCGGACCGCTGCATGGGAAGCAGCGCCTTCAGCACCTTCCGGCGCTCCTCCTCGTTTTCGGCTATGATCATTTCGCGGAACTTCATGATCCGCTTCTCGTTGAAGAACATGTGCTCGGTGCGGCAGAGGCCGATCCCCTTTGCCATGAAGTCCTTGGCTACCAGGGCGTCGCGGGGCTGGTCCGCGTTGGCGCGCACGTTGAACGCGCCTATCTGCTTTTCAACGATTTCCATGAACTCGAAGAGACCGTTGCTCTTCCAGTCCGGCTCGATCAGGTCCACCTTGCCCATGAACAGGGTCGGCGCCTCATAATAGGGAACGTTCATGGATACGTAATCGCCTTCATTGACGGTCTTCCCGCCCAGGGTGAAGCTGTTACCCTTGATTTTCATCTCGGGCTGGACCATGGCGACCTTGCCGAGGCTTCGGGCCACGACCGGCGCGTGGGAGGAAAAACCGCCCTCGCAGGTGATGACGCCCTGGGCGACCTCGATGGCCTTGACGTCCTCGGCGAAGGAAGCCGGCATGACAAGGATGAGCTTGGTATCGCCGCCTTTCATGATGGCCTTCTTATGCTCCTCCAGGAGCTTGGGTGTCGAAAAGAATACCCGGCCGATGGCGGCTCCGGTGGATCCCGAAATGCCGCCCTTGATAAATTTCGTCCCCTTGATCGACCGCGGATCGATGACGGGGTGCAGGAGCTCGTTGAGCTGGTTCGGCTTGATCCGCTCAATCGTATAGGTATCTGAGACTATTTTGCGCTTGGTCAGGTCAAGGAGCGCCTTGATCTGCGACTGGGTCGATTTATCGTCGACCTCCTTCTGCTCCACCAGCCAGAAGTCACCCTCTTCAATGGTGAACTTTATCTCGCGGATCTCCTTGAAGTTATCCTCGATCTTACGCGCGATTTCAGTGAAATGCGTGAAGTGCTTTTTCTCTATCTTGTTGATTTCCTTGGCCTTGCCTTCCTGGATGTCAAATTCGCTCTGGCCGAATTCTCCCTGTATCTCCGGATCGCCGGTGATGATGTTCCTGGTGTAGTAATTGCCGGCATAGGAGTTGTCCCCCCAGTTCCCGTACACCATCACCTGCACCATGATCGACAGGGAATTGTCGACGTCAATGGCGGAGTCGCAGTACCTCGACGAGGCGCCCTTGATGATAAGGCTCAGCTGATCGTACACGTCTTCGCTGAACTTGTCGCCGAAGAGCTTCTGGTAGGCTTCGATGGCCTTTTTGGTCTCATCGAGGCTTGCCTTTTTCGAGATCTTCCCCTCTATCAGCTTCAGCTCCTTTTCGTCGATTTCGTAAATCTTCCGGGCCATATTCCTGAGGAGGAACAGGTATTCGCCATAGGCAAACTCCTTCCCGGTGAATTTGCCGAAGGCCTCCACCGTCGTGGCGTTCATACCTATGTTGTGTATCGATGGGAAATGGGGCACGTTCAGGTCCGAGCTGAGGACCGCCTTCAGCATGAGGGGCTTGTCTGCATCGCCGTATTTCTTTTTCATGTCTTTTTCAAGCTGGCCGATGTAGGTGCTCAAAATCTCTTTCACGTTGATCTGGGGCAATTTCTGCGTGAGGACCGAATCGATGATGAAGCCGGGCGCGATCGGGAGGCCCATCTTGGCAAGATCAACGGCCCGTCTGCCGCGAATGCCGAGCCGCTGCCGGACCTTTTCATCGACTTCTTTGAGGTTTTTATTAAAGTATACTATATTTTCCATTTTGAATCTCCTCTGAATTTGTAGATGATTTCACAAGCCTTAGAAAAGCCTCAGCACCTGTCCCACGCCGATCTTCAGGAACTGCTCGAACCTCGGGCTGGCTCCCTCGTAGAGGTATTTCTGGAGCTTTGACACTCCCTTGATGTTTTCCCCGGCGACCTGGAAGAATATGGTATCGCCATGTTTCACCTTACCCCACTTGAACAGGGAGTTTATGTCATTGACCAGCTCGCTTCCATGGAATATGTATACCTTGAGGCTAGGGAAGGACGTGGTGTAGCTCTCGACGATCTTTTTCCACGCCTCGACGTTGCCGTTATGGAAGAGCTCATTGGAGACTTCCACCGCGTATTTCGGCGTGATATTTGCAACCCCCTTCCCCGGCTCTTCGGCCCTCTTCTCTTTTTTGACGACGGGCTTTGCCTGGACAACGGTCTGGTCGATGAAGGCCTTGTTGATGAAAACATCCTTTCCGGACAGCATTTCCTCAAACGTGTTGATCGCAGCCTCTTCGATCTTCTTATTTTCCTCTTTTAGGAATTTAACATATATAACCATCAGCTGATCATTGTGAAGCTCCCTGACGCGCTCCCAGTTTTCGGGGTTCTTCGGGTTGATCAGGAAAGTCTTTCCACCGGGGTTGTAATAGACGCACACGATGTCAAGGGCAGTCCATTTCGCCGTTTCATCCGCTATTTTCTGAAACTCGGTGACCGGTTCGACTATGTTGTATGAATCATAGGTGTAGCCGTATTTATCCCGTATTACGGAACCAACGATCGGCAATATCTGATCTTCCGTGATCTCATTGGCATCGAGTCCGCTGTTTATTACGTCAGCAAGGTTTCTATTGGTCTCAATTTCATCGACTACTTCGGTCACTTTGTAGAAGTGCCGGAGGGCCTTGTTGAAATTTGCTTTGGAAGCCAATGCGAAATAGGTGCTCTCCATGGTTGTACTCCCTTATTACGAGTTTTGCTGGGGAAGAAATACCGGTTCCGAAGCGATAATCGTATCCCTACGGCACGAAGAAGGATACAGGCGCCAAGGAGCCTCAGTATTTTTAAATCCCCGTATGTTGATAATATAAAATTAACATTATTAATTGCAAGCACTTTGTACGGGTGAAACGCAATAAATAGGCCGTTACATCCGGACATATCCGCAATTATATTTAAATTTATGTATACAATAAAAGAGGCCGGCTCATCAGAGCCGGCCTCCCGGTAGTACCCTATGTTCTTGTTTGCATCTTACAGTTCTTTCAGCCCCGATTTTTTCGCAGGAGATGCGGTTTTCGATTTCGGCGACAGGCTTACCGTGCCGCTGATTTCACCGGGCTGAGCAGCTTTATATGCCTCTTCAATAACGCTCTCGCTGCTATCAGCAGTTGCGAAGGACTGATCGATATCTTCGCGCTGTGTGGACCGGCGCCGCGTGTACTGTGCGAAGGCGGCATCGGTGAATCCCTTCGATACGCCGTACAGGAATTCATTCAGCACGTTCGCCATACCTTTCAGCATGTACTGCTTTCTCTTGATCGTCGCGATGTCGATGTCGAGGATCAGGCCCGGCTGAATGTGGTGCGGATTCACGCGGTAGGTGAACTCGTTGAACCGCTTGGTCAGGAAATTGATCCGCTCGTCCAGGATAACGCGCTCTACCGGGTTCTGGAACCCATGCATCTTCGAGAGCATGTCTGTGAGATAGTTCAGCTTGTTCTTCAGGTTGACGATCCTGTTCTCATAGGTCCGGTTGTTCTTCTCAACGAAGGAGTCTTCCGGATACATCTCGCCGATTTCGTTCCAGAGTATATTTTCCGGGTCCTCTTCGCGCTCTTTCTTGGCCCGTTTCCACTCTTTGGACATGATCCTGGCTGACAGGTCATCGAAGTCTTTCAGGGAACGGAACCGCTTCTTGGACTCGTAATAGCCGTGGCAAACGTCCCACAGCATCTTGATCTCCGTGGAGAAGGAATCCATCTGCTTGTCGTATTCTTTCTTCTCGACCTTGAGCTGATTCTGATCATAGTATGCAAGCCGCATCGCGTACCGCTCATCCGGAAGGATCGACGTATCGGTATCCTCATATTCACGGATATGGCATACACGGGCGTTCTTCATGTTGTTGCACACCTGGTAGCCGAGCTTGCTGGTGTCGAGGATCGAGGTGATATTGTTGATGGCCGTGTTGTAGCCCCGGTTCCGGACGTTCTCCTCGTCGATGATGAACTTGATGTTTTCCCTGATGTTGAGGGGATCGAAGTCTTCCACATCGATCTCGGCCCTGAGACCCTCGATCTTGTCGAGGAACTTCTTGGCGAGGATGGTGTAGCGTTTCGATTTCTCGTCGTCTTTTTCGTCATCGGTGAAGTTCTCGATCCGCTTGATCTTTTCAAACATTTTTTCGCTTCCGGTAAGCTCGCGCTTGCCCTGGTCGACCAGCTCGTCGTTGAAGGCCTGCACCTGGCGGTCAATCAGGTCCTGAACGTGCTTCTGGATGGCGTCTTTAAGGAGGTTTTCAACTGTCACCTGATAGTGATACATCGGGCTGATGAGCTCGCTTTCAAGTACGTTGATCGAAAGCTTTACATCATATACATACTTGGGCCGATATTCATTGTCTTTGAAGACGCATTTCAATATTGCGTATGCGTTCTGGCCGCGGACGAAGGCGCCGATGTCGGTTTTCTGGCGGAGTATAGAGTTGGTCTCGGTCTCAAGGTCGTTGACGCCCCGCTGAATATGACCCTGAAGGTGGCCATACATGTTAATCATGGACTTTTCAATTTCACCGGTGTGGAACTTGTCCGGTCCGGCGATCTTGTCCATGAGCTCGATCACTTCCCTCGGCGTATACCGGGCAAGGCCGCGGAGCTCTTCCTTGTCGACGAAGTCCCGGACCTTTTTCATGAACTCGTCTTCCATGGTTACCGTGTAGCGGTTGAACATGTTGACGTAGGTCTGGTTTATGTAGTTATATAATTTTTCCTTTAAACCGCCCATGACATCCATTTTCACCAATACATCCTCGGGCAGTCTCGTCAGGACCTGATTGATGACCCGATCCGTGGTCTCGTTTACAATCAGTCTTTGTTCTGCAATTTTATCACGGCCTTCCTGCGCGTATGATTCGTGGGAACCAACGGCATTGGGGATGGTCGGGTGAAACTTGTTTGGACTTTTGGGAAATTGTGTAAAACCCATTTATTATTCCTCCTTAATTTCGCAACGCTTTTAATTCATGCTTTATGTGCGTCTATTCAAATGTAATTATATATATTGATCAAATTGTAATATAATAGTATTGAAGAATATTCTGTCAAGATTTATTTCTAAAAATTCTTCAACACGTACGCTAAACAATATCGTCCCGTTATGTTCTTTCTATAATAAATATTTTCTCAAGTCACCTGTCAGGACGCGAAATACTTGAAAGTATAATTGCCCACCTTAAAGATATCGCCGTCTTGCAACAGTCCGTCCGCCTGGCGGTTCACCATCTCGACCCTGGAGCTCTCACTGTCAACCAGTTTCATCCGTACGGTCCCCTCATGCCTGACGGCCTTGATCATTATGGGCTTTTTGATGCTGATATCCCTGACGTTTACGAGGCACCCGAGTCCCTTGCCGATCATTATTTCCCGGGAAGGCTTGCGCGCCAGGTCAAAGCGCTGCATGTAGGGCTCTATGATCTCATTGTTCCAGTACTCGAGCCTGCCCACGACCTTGAGATCCGCCAGCCTCTTCACGAAGAAAAGTATGGCCAGCACGAGAAGAATGCAGGCGCCGGCAATAATGATCGGGATAAGGACGCTCCTTCCTTCAGCTTCTCTTTTCTTTTCGTCCTGGATCAGCTCCTCTTTTCCCTTTTCCGGCTCTCCCGTCTGTATAACCTTCACGTTGTCCGATATGAGGCCAAGATCCTTCTCCATCTTTTTCGCGGCTTCGCTTTTCATTGCCGGAGAGAAGCTCAGCACGTATACCCACAACTTGGACTTCTTGCCGTATTTCTTGGCGAATTCCACGAAATCAAATTTTTTATCTCCCGGTGGGGGATCGTCGATGGCGTCCGTCATTATGACGATCTCGGTCTGACGTCCGTCTTTCTTGTCGATATTTTCAGCCGACTCGAGGACTTTTGTTATCATTTTAAAGGTATAGGTCCAGAGGCCGGTCGCCTCGGTCATGGTGATGTACTTCTTGAGGATATCCCTGTCATTGTCATCATCGATTATGACCGTCGGATATATCTTCACATCTGTATCGAAGGTCACGAAGGTTACCCGGTCGCCGTCCTCCACACGGTCGATATAATCGCTGATGGAGCGCTTGACATCGTTCAGGATGTCCTTTCCGCCGGCTCGGCCGATCATGCTCATTGAAGTGTCAAGGACAAGGATGAGATCTTTGCTTTGCCTCGCCAGGCAATTCACAGCCGCCAGTGTAAACTGGGCCGCCAGTAACAGCACAATGAGCGGCGCTATAGCTTTACATGATTTTCGTCCCAAAATAGTTCTCCTCATGTTATTTTAGGTACTTCCAGATTCATCAACACCCGGTTATCCCCATGGGATATTACTATTGGGGGAAAACAACAAGCGTCTAATGATTAAGTATTCCGGGCAAATGGACTTCCCCATCGAATAGGTCAATAATAATATGAATATTTGAATATATGTCAAGAATATTAATCGAATTATACAAAATTTAATCTCAATAGGGAGCTGTTTTTATCCAGAATTTTTAACTGGCGGTATATCAATATAGCCTTATTGCAGGCATATTATGTCAAATAACAAGACAAAAACATAAGAAAACCACCGGTCTGTTATATTTTGTCTTATAAAGCAAAGCAGCGCCCGGAAAAAAGCCCTCCCACGAGGGCTCAGACTGTTTTTTGTAATGCTATGTGCAGCCTTAAAATTCGTTATAGATCACTTCTTTTTTGACATAATTACGGAAATCTATGGCGCGGTCTTTTTTCATGTCAAGGTATTCATTCATGAGGATAAAAAACCACATGAAGGTATCTTCGTTTGTTTCCAGGGCGATAAAGCTTCTTTTCTCACGCCAGTTTTTAACAACAATCCCCTTGTGCAGCACCATGAGTATATCCAGCTCGTACTTGTACTCGATGTTCTTGGAAAGATAATAATTAATGATGTCGTTTTTCAGTTCCTGGAACTCGTATTTTGTCGAGGAGACGATGACAAAGGAGGGTATATGCATGGCCTCATCCTCCTCGGAGCCCGCGGCGAAGGTGTTCAGCTTTTTTGCCGTTGCTATCTTGCCCATCGCCTCCACCAGGGAGTCCTTGTTCAGGGTCTGGACCACGTGGATCAGGCCGTATAGCAGCTCGCAGGGAACATATCCTCCCATGATATTAACGATATCAGGGCAATACTCGTTATATATCACCAGGTCCGCGCCGTCCGGCGAAAAGCCGGCGGAATCAATGGGCTTCACGGGACCCACCTTTAAATGCGAGGGGATGATGCGCGACAGGCTCTCCTGCAGGTGACGCAGGTCGATGGCGCCCTTCGACGATCCCTTGCCTTTTACCGGCGCTTCCTCGTCGGCCGCTTTTTTCTTGATCAGCTTTTTATCAAAATCCTTGAAATATTTCAACAACATTGCCACCACCTCGGTTACGTTACTATTGATGCGGCGGAGCCGCCGATGATTGATGAACGATATGCGTGAACGACAATGGCCCGGGAGGGGTTCACCGTCAAATATGATGAGATACGCCATGCGCTCAATGATGTCAATGATTAAATTCAAGAATTGTCCCGAATAGCTTTATGAGAGCTCATATATGGGGTCGGGCTATCCCGCTCGTCCGCCTCGTATAAGCAGAGCCAAATGCGACTTCCTGTCGCGGCTCTGCACTCGGACATCCTGTCCAGCGCACCAGTTGACTCGGCGGAGTCGGCGACGTCATCCGCTATCCTGGTCGCATATTACTGCCAGGATGGCAGGAATGCCGCGAAGGGCACGGATGCCCGGGAGCGGCCTCGCTGGGATAGCCACGACCCCTAATTTAATAAATTAACATTAGGTGACAAAAAAGCTTTTCCACGATTTTCATCATTTTAATTACGTATTAATATAATGTTTCGGTGAACCACGTTTTTTCAGAAATAATGAAAAAAAATTTGTTGATAAATAAAGCCGTGATTACCTTATAGAAAGCCGCCTGCGCTGTTGGTGATAGGAATTATATTTTTTTGAACCTAAAGCTTTTTAGGGATCCCAATATTTGGATGTAGCGGTCACGCCCCTCCGGGGAAGGCTAAACCATCCGTGCGGGAACCCACCTGGTATCAGGTTCAAAAAGCTTTCCTACACGGCAGCGCGGGTTTTTTTATCTTCTCCGACCCCGAATTATTATTGCCATGGGCCACATCATTATACTATTTTGATTTCAATTATAGATGTGTCGCCGTGCCAGATTCATCGAAATGAAAGCTTGCGAATAAATTATTGATTACCAAGGACCATGATTGTGAGACGGTATCTCTTCACGGTTGTAACCATTATCGCGCTGCTGGTCGCCTCCTGCGCGGGCGCGGCTCAGCGGAGCGACAGGAGCGCCGCGGACCTTGAATCGGAGCTGGCCGTTCTTAAGAAACGGGCCGCCATGCTGGAAAAAAGAAACTCCCTCATCGAGGCGGAAAACGCCGATCATAAAGAGACCATCAGGCGGCTCAGGAACGACTACGCCGTGCTTAAAAGCCAGTCCGACGGGAAGATCAAGGATCTCACGGAGATGAACGCGCGCATGAAGGCGGAATTCCTGGAGACCTCCAATCGGCTTGCCGACGAGTACAGGAAGAAGGAGAAGGCGCTGATCGACAGGCTCGTCCAGGCCGAGCAGGAATGGGCAGCCATGGAAAAGAAGCTGAATGAAGCCATCGCCGGCCTCGAAAAGAAGCTCGCCGAAAGAAGCGAGGAGCTGACGCGGAAGGAGGCATCCCTCGGGACCCTCCAGGCAGCGGCGGACCAGATGAAATCCGAGCTTGCCAAAAAGGAGGGGGAGATAGCCCAGGGCGAGAAAAAGAGCAGGGAGCTTCTCTCGGAAATCGAAAAAATGAAAACCCTCCTGGATAAAAACGACGCCGCGCTGAAAGATCGGGAATCCTCGATAAGCTCTCAACGGAAGGAAATAGAATCGCTGAGCTCATCCCTGAAAGAAAAAGGATCGGAGATTAAAGACCTGAAATCAAAGCTGGACTCCCTGGAATCGAAAAAGTCGGACCGGAAATGAACGGTATCCATGGCAGCCTTATCCCACAGATATGACACGGCGGTCATGAAACGCAGGAGATGGATGACCGGCGCGTTGCTCCTTGCCGGGGCGACCCTCTGCTTCGCCCTTCCCCGCCCCGCCGCGCCCGCCGAGCCGGTAACGCTCCTTCTCACATCCAACCTCGAGGGACGCTTCATCCCGGACATAGACGGCCAGGAGACGCGGGACCCGATGCTCCTCCTCGGCCAGTCCATCGTCATGGAAACCCGCAGGACAAAGGCGCTCTACTTCGACCTGGGAAACTCCTTCTATCCCGGCGTGCTGTCGAAGCATAATTACGGCGGCTCCATGATGGACTTCTTTTCCCACCTCCGGTGCCGGTCGACCCTCGTTTCGTCCATGGACCTCCGCGTCGGCGTGTCCAGCCTCGAGTTCCTCCAGGGCCGCGGCGCCACCGCCCTCCTCTCCGCGAACATCCTGAGGGACAGATCGCCCCTCTTCACGCCCTATATCATCCAGGAGCTGCAGGGACGGCGCGTGGCCTTCGTGGGACTTTCTTCGAAGAAGATACTCATCGATATCGCCGAAAAGAACGTGTACCGGATCTCCATCGAGGACGAGATCAAGGCGCTCGGCGGCGTCGTCGCGGACCTGGAAAAACAATCCGTGACCGACATCATCCTCGTCTCCGGCCTCGGGTACCGTGACAATATGAGGATCCTCAGCGCCTTCCCCGCCGTCAGGCTCGTGCTCTCCGGCGGGGACCACCGCGGCGTGCTAACCGGCGGCAGCGTCGTGCGCCTCGACCTTGCCGACCGGCGCTCCATCATCACCGTGCCGCCCGACATGGGGTACTGTCTCCTGAGGCTTTCCCTGGAGGGCGGCATCACCGTATCGGACGTCCAGTTCAAAAAACCGGCGCACCACGCCGTTGACGACGAGGGGTATAACGATTTCCTGGGCAGGCTTACGCAGTGGAAAAAACAGTTCGCCGCCGAACAGGACATGGCCCTGTCCAGGATCGACAGGCCGGTCCGCCTCGACCAGAAGCGGACGGCCCATCTCCTCCAGGATTTCTCCGAGGCCGAGGTGGCGGTTGTGAAGAACAACACGGTAAGCCCCATGGACCTGGCCAACGATACGAGGCTGGTGGACGTGATTTCCGCGGTCCACGACAACTACGCGGTCTACACCTACCGGCTCTCCGGGGAGGACATTACCGCGATCCGGCGCCTCCTGGAGCGCTATACCGTGACCGGCTTCGAGGACCGCCTGATCCAGGGATACATCGTCATGCCGCGGAGGAAATACCGGGTGGTGTCGACCCAGACTGTCTTCGAAGAGATCGAGAAGGCGCTCCAGAAAAACATCCCCTTCAAGAACACCTGGAAAACGATCCCCGACATCATCATCGGCGACCTGAGGGGCCGCAAGGCCCTCCTGAATGAAAACTTCCTCTACCTCGACCGGCGCTTCAGGCACATGATCGACCTCTATTTTTCCGCCTACTACGAGGCGTCGCGAATCATAGTGGACAGGACCGTGAAGATCCCCGTGGGCGAGACGTCGAAATCATACACCAAGTGGGGCGTCGAGGGCAGGATCGACTTCATCTTCTACAACCGGCACCACATGATCACGGTGACGCCCTACATCAATTTTCTGCGCCAGGACAGGGACTATCTCAAGAACCTGGTGCGGGGCACCGTCGCGTACATGCCCAACGTCCACCGCATCGTCAATCCCTACGTCAAGAGCCAGCTCGACACGGTGCTCATGCCGGTACGGGGCGCCACGATGCCCTCCAAGGTGTCGGACTATGACACGCTGAACCAGTTCATACAGTACCGGAAGCTCCTCCGGCCGGTCACCATCAGGGAGACCGTTGGCATGAACATCCGGACAAAATTCCTCACCGGCACCTTCGGGTGCGGTATCGAAAAATACATCCACGAGCCGGTGAGGCCGGTGGTGTTCGGTTTCGAAATGCTGGTGAACATGAGGTACGAGTTCCTGAAAAATCTCACCTACAACCTGAAGCTCGACCTGTTCCTGTCGCTGATCGGCGCCAAGGGCAAGAACAAGGAAAGCAACTATTTCCGCAACGAGCTTGAGAACGCCGTCACCATCAGGATGAACGACATGATCGGCGTATCCCTCAAGCACCGGTGGTATTTCTATCAAAATATGAGCGACAAGCGGCGCTACTCCAACTCGCAGATCATCACCTCCTGCGACGTGAGGACGGATTTCAAGATCTAAACATCACCCGCTTGATCACTCTCGCGCTGTTTTCCACTACCGCACCCGGCAGGAGCACCGATTCCGCAATAACTGCTCCATCGCCGACAACGCATTCTCCTCCAATAACAGACCTTGTTATCGAGCAATTATTGCCGATGCGCGCCGTCGGAGCGATGGCGCGAGGCCCCAGGCCGGTGGCGCTTGTAACGGCGTTTCTGAAGCCTTCGTCCATATTGAGCAGCGCCATGTTGGCCAGGCGGTATGACTCCATGGAGCCGATATCGTGCCACGGGCCGCTGTGATCATGACATCCCAGGGCTTCCTGCTTCACCAGGTCAATGAAGCCGTTTTCGACGATATCGGAAAAGCCATGCTTGAGATATTTGAATATCTCCGGCGTGAACGCCGCGATGCCGAGAAAGTCATGGCCAGGCCTTTCCTCGACCGGAAGGATCTTACGCAGGTTGACGACGCGGCCGTCCCGGACCGTGACGCGACTGTCCGGCCCCGCGCTTCCGCTCACCAGAAGGAAGCCGTCCATCCGCGAAGCATTAAAGGATGATATGAATGACCGCAGGTCAATGGGCGCGATGATATCGCTGTTAATATAAAGAAAGGGTCCGTGTTTAAAATGTTCCCGGCAGTTCTCGAGGCCGCCGCCGGTGCCCAGGATGGTTTCTTCTATTGAGAAGACGATATTCAGCCCGAAGTTGTTGTTCCGGCGGAAGAAATCGACGATTTGCTCCCGGTGATAATGGACGTTGCAGACAACGTCGGTTATACCTGCGTTTTTAACGAGGGAAAGGGCATAGCAGATGGCCGGGACATTCATCACCGGCACCAGGGGCTTGGGCATGGCGTCGGTGATGGGGCGGAGGCGCTCGCCGAAACCGGCTGCGAGAAGAAACGCTTTCATAACGTTATAAAATCCCGGACCGAGGAAAGATGTCAAGAAGAGTATTAATTTAGCCGCGGTGTCATCCTCTCCCCTTTAAGAATTGCCGAAAATGCCTTCGGGTCCCTCACGCAACCGCGGTCCTCGGGCATTCAGACTTATGAATGTATCGCAGAATTTTTATGCATCAGCCTCCCGTATAGAAGCCGGTCTGTTCCCCCGTAGAATCCAGAAGATCATCCCGCTTAATATCGCGGCGAAAAAGCACCAGACTGAAGTGACAACCTGTATATAAAAGACCACTGACACCACGCAGGCCAGGAACATGCATACTCCTAGCCAGCGAATTCTATTTATACTTGAAACAAACAATGGTACGATGGTAACCGTCACATAAATGAGAAATGCCGGTATCTCGAACATTTTGGGGAACGTACCGTCATAGTTTATGTGGCAGTCAACGAGCTGGGGATTAACAGGGAAAATCAATAAGCAACACGAGTAATACAACGCCAGGAGTGCACCCAATGCCACCACTATGCGCAAAATTGTTTTCCTTTTTCTGTTCTCTTCCATCAGGGATATTGATAAAGGGATCATTATCGGCCAAACAATATCAGAAAATAAAAGAAAGGCATAGGTGCTGATTTTTAAACTAATGAAAGTATCGGGCTGCGTAAATGCGATCCATACGAATCCTTCGGCAAACTGCTGAATTGCAAAAAGAAAGGGAATACTTGCAAATAACCTTTGCGAGGGTTTATGTACCTCTTTAGTTGTTGCGACTCCGGCAACAGTTAGTACCGCGCCCGCCGTAAAACTGGCGCTTGCTGAGAAACACATAATTTTCATCCTCCTTGGTGCGATCAATGCAAATCGGTCTAAATTATTAAAAATGATTGCGTTCGTCAAATCCGTGTCAATCATATTTCGAGCATTCAGTAGAGACCATTTAATCGAATGAATTCTACCCCTTTATCACTAAGCCCCTTTAGAAATGCGGATGCTTTAATAGTCCTATATTCTCAAGGCATTAATAAACTCCAAAATATAGTTGCTTAATTATCCAACGTTGCTCATCATCTACAGGTGAATCGGCACCACGCACCGCCATGAAAAAAACATCAAAATACAACGTCCATCCCTTCTTTATCGATCTGGCCAGGATGTTCAGCTCGGTAAGCATCATGGGACCGCCGATGAGCGATAAACTGGTCGCAATGATCTCCCACCTGTTTACCCTGGAAGAAGCACGTGTCTGCAGGCACCTGTCATTCATGTATCCGAAAAGCGCGTCGCGAATCGCGCGGAAATCTGGCATTCATCCCCGCGCGATCATCCCGCTCCTTGAAGGAATGACCAGTAAAAGAATAATCATCACCATAGCCGGCAGATACATGCTCTATCCTCTGATACCCGGCACGTTCGAGCATATTTTAAGGACCGGTGAAGGCGGCGAGTGGCATGCCGCATACGCGGAGCATATCAACGGCCTGGTCGATTCAGGCTATCTGCGGGACTATTTCAGCAGGCCGGTCAACGCCATACGGAATATACCCGTACGGCAGGAAGCGCATGGGGGGAGCGTCATCGCCGACAGCGACCTCGTGTCGGAAATGATCGATGCACACCGTCATTTCGCGGTTTTCCACGCCTGCCCCTGCAGACACTCGATGCGCCTGACCGGCCATGAATGCAAACGGGCATCGGCGGATGAAGGATGCCTCACCTTCGGCGACTACTCTCTGGGCATTGCAAAGGAGGGGAACGGCCGCATTGTCATGAAGGAAGAGATGATCGATATCGTCGCCGAGAGAAGATCGAAGAACCTGGTTTTTTTCACTTCCAATGTCCTCCCGCATTTTCCAACGGCCATCTGCACCTGCTGCGACTGCTGCTGCCGCGCACTGAAGATCCATAACAGTTTCAGCCGGTACCTGGTGGCGCCGCCGTGCGCGGTCGCTGTCGTTGACAGGCAATTGTGTAATAACTGCGGAAGGTGCGTCGCCGTCTGCAACACCGGCGCGCACTCCCTTGAAAACAGACTGCATCGTTATGACCGCGCGCTCTGCGTCGGGTGCGGCAATTGTATCGCTTCGTGCAATCGGAGGGCCATCGGCCTGGAGGAAAACGCGTCATATCGTCCTCCCGCCCCGAATTACGTCAAGCTGGTCATGAACATGCTGCCGCCTGTGGTACTGATGGGCGTTAAAGTTAAATTGAAGAGATTTTTCTCACGAAGCTGACTGCATAAATGTAATTGATCCTCCGCGCTTCATGGTTGGAGCGTCGGCTCCCGGCGGATTTCGACGAGTATTGCCTGCCGGCTTCCGGAACCGGCGTAGAAAATTCCTGGATGTTACCGGCGCCATTCTTTAATGAACACCTCCCCGTCGCGCCTGCCCAGGTCATAGGTCGTCTGCAGTCCCTCCGGAGAGGTATAGTCCCATTTCGTAATGGGTATCGGCTCCGAAGGCTGGACATAGGTGCGGCCCGGGATATTGATTATTTTTTCCGGGGCGTACTGCCTTGTGAGCATGAGCAGCGCTTCTCCCTGGAAATCCCGGAGGGCCATGATCGGCACATTGTCCACAAGGCCGCCGTCAAGGACCGTCCCGCCGTTTCTGAACATGATCGGCACGAAGGGAGGTGTGCAGGAAGACTGGAGAATAAGGTCCGCCAGGTCATCGGGCGTTTTACATTCGCTTACCGATACAACCTCCGGAATGAATCCGAGCTTCATGGACCACGATGAATGCACCGGAAAAACGATCTTCTTTTCTATTGAATATGTCATAAATCCGACAAAGGTCGCGGACCTCGGCCCGAGCCACTTCGGGGGCCTTGCCAGGAGGATTTTTATATCATGGTCATTCTTCAATTTTTTCAGGGCCTGCTCATCCATGAACCTCAGGACCGTATCCCTGTACATATCATAATGGGGGAATGAAGGTTTGCCGGTGAAGAGATTGCGCGGATAAAAATTCTTTTCATTGTTCCCGGTTATTTCCTTAAAATATTCCAGGCATTCCGTGGCCTTTCCCGCATAGACCATGCAGGCCATTGCCGCTCCGGCGCTGACACCGGCCACTACCGTTGGCTTTATATTGAGCTCAGGCGCCGCAATCTCGAGGAAACCCACCTGCCAGAGGCATCGGGTCCCTCCCCCGGCGAAAACAACCGCGTCGAAGGACGATTGTTTTGCATTCCTTGATTTATCAGTCTTTTTATACCCGGTTTTTTTTCCTGAATTCGCTGGCATTGTCGTTACCTGAGAAATTGTATCCCCCAAAAACCCCTTACATGAAATAATTACTCGAGTCAGGCGTTTTATAATATGAAAAAATTACAACGAATTTGATATCTCATTTTTTCGACCTGATAAGTGTTATATTGCATTGTTCAGCTCAAAAACGAGCAAAACATGGTGCGCTGATCAGGATGATCGAGTGCAGAGCCGCGACAGGAGGTCGCGAATAGGCTCTGCTTTTGCGTAAAGCGAGGATGGTCGCCGACGTGTTTTTGACATCCTATCAACGTCGGCACTGCCAACCTCCAGTTGGCAGCAGATGGACCTTCCGCAGCAAAATAACCGATTATCAAAAACTAACATACGAAACTAGTAAAAAATGAGATGTCAAATTCGCTTATATCATATTTAATAATAAAAACGCCTGACTCAAATAATTACGAATTCAGGCATTGTAAAACAATCAATCCTTTTTTACTTATAAGCACTGAAAATTATCATCACCCTCAGGGCACAATAAAGGCCCGTTTCAGGGACTCCACTTCCGCAGTCCTCTTTTCTTCGGACCATCCCAGCTCCGCGGCGGCGATCCCGGAAACCGCCTCGATCACCGCGCCTCCGGGATCCCCCAGGCATCCCATTCCGGTGCGGCGGAAAAAGATATCCTTCAGCGTTTTCGCCATTTCGTTCCTGATGGCGAATGCCGCCTGGGCCATGATCTCGCCATCCTCGTTGACAGACCTGGCCAAATCCCCTGCAGACCGCGCGATATCCAGAACAGCCTCGTAATCCCTGCCGTAATGGCGTATGAGGAAATCAATGGTATTCTCCCCGAATTCCCCCCGGGCCTGTTTCTCGCCGGAAATAAACTCCTCGATGCTGGGGATATCGCACCCGTAGAGATATTCCCGGTGGGATAGGCTGGGCTTAGCGGATTTTTTCGCCTTTTTAGCCGCCAGCGCGAAAATCTGCCGGGCAAATTCCCGGCTGGTCGTGTATTTGCCGCCCGCCGCGGATATGAGGCCGTGAATGCCATCCTTTTCATGGTCGTGCATCTCGGAGCGCCGCGACGCGTTATAGGTGTCGTCTGTCTCTGTCTCTGCCAGGGGACGGAGCCCCCCGTAGGAAAAGAGCACATCGTTCTTCGTGAGCGGCTTCTTCAGGGCGGCCGCACTGTTTATCACGTCAAGGAATTTCTCCACGCTTTCCCCGCTCACCTTCCAGTCGTCAACGCTCCCGTAATAGGGCGTTTCCGTGGGACCGATCAGGCTGTGGTTTCGCCAGGGAGCGAAGCTGAAGTGCCCGTGATCTCCCACGTAGAGGACCATGGTGTCCGTCAGCTTCCGCGTCACCAGGTAGATGCCTTCGGAGCGCATTTTGGGCAATGGCGTTTTTGTTTTACTGTTCCCGTTCAGGAGCTGCTGGGTCCAGGGACCGGTGGCGTTCACCGTGACAGAGGCCTTCAGCTTCATGGTTTTGCCCGTGATCCTATCCAGAACCACGGCCCCGACGACGGTATCATTCTCGATCATCAGCTCCTTTATTTCTGCGTAGTTGGCGATTTTCGCCCCATGGGACGCCGCGGACTTGATGAAGGCGAGGGTCAGCCTCTCCGGGCTCAGGCAGAGGCAATCATAATACAGCACCGCGCTTTTAATCTCCTTTTCGCCGCTTTCAGGCATGTTAGCGATCGCCTCGTCCCGCGACATGGACCGGAATCCCGGCATGCGCTTGCTCCGGTCCCATACCCGGTTCCGGTCGAACGAGAGAAGGTCGTAGACGAAAAGCCCCGCCTTTACGACCAGGCCGGCGTTTGGCAATATGATGGGAAAAGGGTACACCAGGTTGGGGGCAATGTTGGAAAGGATGCGCCGTTCCTTCAGGGACTCCCGAACAAGTCCCACCTCAAGCTGCTGCAGGTAGCGGAGCCCGCCATGGATGAGCTTGCCCGTGGCGGCCGAGGTGGCCCCTCCGAAATCGTCTTTTTCCACGAGGGCCACCGAGTACCCCCGGCTTGCCGCTTCGTAGGCCAGGGTCGCCCCGGTGATGCCGCCTCCCATGATGAGGCAGTCAAAGGCCTCATCTTTATGATGTTCCGTGAATCTGTTCAATGTAATAGTGTTCATCATCCTATCCTCGATATGATAGCGCGGATTTCCGTCCTGAGCCTGTCCCGCTCGCTGTCAATGTCCCACAGTCCCAGGCGCAGCAGCAATATGGAGAGCCTCCACGCGTTAATCTCCTCCATGGTCATGCCTGTCATTTTTCTATACTCTTTCAGATAGCCGCGGAGTATATAGTTACGGACAATATTATAGAAGATCAATTTCAGCTTCGGGGTTCCCGGCCACAGCTCCGCGTCGTGCATGAGAAAATAGGTGTACGCCACATCGGCGGCGGGATTTCCCCGCGCCGCGGTCATCCAGTCGATAATGACGTATGAATCTCCCTGCACGAGGACATTTTCCGGATGAAAGTCCATGTGAAGGATGGCCGAACCGCCCGGGAGGGCGTCAATGAGCGCGCCGGCCCTCCCCTTTTCCTCTTCACCGAGGAAGTCGAGGGGTTTGAGGTCAAGCATAGACTTCGCAAAGGACCTGATCTCTTTCAGGGACTCGCTCTTTTTCCCGTGTAGCCCGGCATGGAGCTCCGCCAGCTTCCGGGGCAGGGAAAAAAAGGCAGGCAGGCTCTTTTCAGATAACCTGGTAAGGGATACGCCTTCCACCCTGTCGAGGACTATGCCGACGCGGTTCTCAATGGGCACCTTTTCGTAGCACCTCATGCCGCATACGCCCCGTCTGTCCGCCTCGCAGGTATTTTGGAATTCACTCTCAATCTCCGAGGGAGAGAAACCGGCGAAAAAAAGCTTTATCACTTTCCCGGGCTGCCAGGGATAAATCTCTGCGGAACGCCCTATGGCGATGGGTTCGGAAAGTTGAGAGAGGGTTTTTGGCTTTTCCATGTAATTCAGCTCCTCCAGGCGCGGTATCTTAATAAAAGTAACATCTGTTACTTTTATTAAGATACCAATACCGGCAAAAAAAGTCAATAGGGCGGATGAAAATATTGACTTTTTTTCAACATATGTTACTGTAACATTTGTTGATTAAATATCCCCAGGGAAGCGAAAGAATGCCCAGGACAGCGGCGACGCCGGAAAAAATCGAACAGATACGAAACGATATGATCAATGAAGCCATATCCCTTATCAACGAGGCCGGCTTCGCCAATTTCAGCATGCGCAAGCTGGGGAGCAGGCTCGACGTGACGGCCAAAACCATTTACAATTATTTCACCGACAAGGACGAGCTCTATCTCCATATCCTCACCAGGGGCTTCGAGATGCTGCGGCGGTCCATGGAAGAGGCCGCGGCGCCGTTCAGTGACCCTTCCCGGCGGCTGCAGGCCATGGCCCATGCCTATGTGCGGTTCGGCATCGGGAATCCCTATTATTACAACGTCCTCTTCAACCTCGACCTTCCCCGGTTCATCGACTACAGGGGCACAAAGCATGAAAAGCTGGCCGATTTCGAGAACCGAACGGCCCTCGCAATAGCCGCGATGACAAAACAGACCATCGATACGATCACGAAGAGGCGATCCCGCGGAGAATCCCGGGAAGCGCTGTACTACCTGATGAAGCTCTGGAGCATTCTCCATGGCATCGTTTCCCTCAATAACAGCAGGGTCACCATGGAGGTGGGAGATTTCGAAAAGGTCATAGCCAGGATGGTCGATGACGCGGTGAAGAGCCTCTTCTCAAGGCAATCTGAAAAAAAGCGCTAGTTCAGTGACCGAATATCCGGAACAACCATGATCTCTCGCGGTGGCGCTGAGACGCGGAGATATGGTGAACATTACGCGGCGACCCCATGCCTCAACGAGAACATGCGATTCCACTTCAAATTTAACTTGCGTTTTCAATGAATGATCTCATATTATCTCTACTATAATCCTGTGGCTCTGGAGGTGAAAAAATGTGGGATGCATCGAAGTGCGATCTCTGCGGCGATTGCCTGGTGAAGTGCCGATACGTCGATTACGACAGGGAGCGGGCCGTCAGCGAGATAACGCTTCTTAAAGAAGGGAAACCTGCCGGCATCCTGGATACCTGCGTCACCTGCAACGCCTGCTTCCAGTACTGCCCCACCGGGGCCGACCCTGCCAGCCTCATCTACAGGATGCAGGAGAGGTTCGGGAGCCCCATTGCCGTGAGCTTCAAGGCCTTTACCGATTCAGTGAAAAGAACGTTTGAAAAAGGAAGCAGCGACTTCCAGGTGATCGAGGGCGACCCGGGCAGGCCCGCCCTCTCATTCGACTCCTTTACGTTCAACCAGTTCCCGGAAGGCACCCTCGACAGCAGGATGTTCAAGGGCATGACCGTGGTCAGGGGAAGAAAGTATGTATCCCTGGTCGGCATGGCCCACATGGGCGGCGAGAGCCTGGCGGAACGATACGGCCGGAAGGTAATCGACGCGTTCGCGGAGCTGGGCAAAGACATCGTTTACGTCCATAACGAGGGATACATCCTTGCGCACATCAAGGCCAGGGAGCTCGGTATCGACGTGCCCTACCGCTACACGCACCTGTTCGAATACATGCGCGACTATCTTAAAAATAACCGGGACGACATCAGAAGGCTGAACAGGAGAGTTGCCTACCAGCCGAACTGCGCCGTCCGGTGGCTGCCGCAGCAGGACGCCTGGCTCGACGAGATATTCGGGCTCATTGGCGTGGAGCGCGTATCAAGAAAATACCAGGGCGTGGACGCCCTCTGCTGCGGGGGCCCCGCCCTTTTCGTGAACAGGGAACTCGCCATGGCCATGCAAAACGACAATATCCGGGACGCCATCGACAGCCATGCCGAGGCGCTGATTACCATCTGCCCCATGTGCGAAGCCGTGCTGCGGGAGCCGACAGCCAAGGCCGGCCTGCCCAAGATATTTATCACCGACCTGTGCCGCATGGCCCTGGGAGAGATATCGTGGCCCGCGGGCTGAACCGTGGCGCATCGTAGACAGCTCTTTAATATTTCATTATAGCGTTGAATTCCCATCCAAGGAGAGTGAATGAAATGAATAACCATGAACTTAAAAGCATAGCGCATTCGATTCTTTCAATCTTCATGACCATGATAGTGCCGTTGCTTTTGCCGGGAGCCGTTAAAGCCGAAAAAATAGACCACCGTATCGATTACGGGAAGTACCTGCAGATGACGACAACGGCACAGAGCGGCCTGAAAATGAGAGAGGAGCCGTCAATGCGCGGTAAAGAAATAACGACCATACCCGTTAATACAACAGTCTATCTTGAAAATGTCACCGATAAAAGTATGGACCTGTCCGGGGTTAAAGGCCATTGGGTTGAGGTCCTCTGGAAAGAAAAATCGGTCCGCGGCTATGTGTTTTCCGGGTTCTTAAAAAAGAAAAGTGTACCCGGTTTCAGATTCATGGACCAGTACCGCCTGATTTACTCCGGATATTACGCTGAAGGGGAAGAAGCCGTAATCGATATCGGCGGCGGCATATGCCCGGATGATATAAAACAAGGCGGCAACAGCCTTGAATTCTCAGAATCCCTTCCTCCCGCGTTCTCCCTGAAATTCACACTATCGGGAACAGGTCAAAAAATCGCCTTTGGAAAAGACGGCTGCGGCGAGAAATGCTATCGACTCACAATTAAAATATCGAAGTATGCATCGAAAAAAGTCAACGAGGAGCTAAGAACGGATATCACGGGAAGCATCGTGTCTATGAAATCCATTAAACCAAATGAATGCCGTTCGTACATTATCGAATGACCGGCATCCATATCACAGGAGGACAGGAGAATGAAAAAAATCGGAGTCATAGCCCTGATACTTATAAGCGTCTCCCTTCATGGCCGCGCCCTGGGCCAGATGAAATATACCCGCCTGTCCTATGGTGAAACCTATGAGGAATCCTCCTACGGTTTTATCAATAGCGCCGCGGGAAAAAACAGGGGGCTGGCCCCGGCGAAGATACTCCAATCCGCGGAAAAGCTTGAAAGGGGCGGCAATTTCAAAGAAGCGGTGAATGAATACGCGGCGGCCCTTCCCAACAACCCCTCGTTATCGGCAAGATTCAAATCCTACATGGGACTGGGGCGCTGTTTCAGGGAGCTGAAGGAACATGACAGGAGCGTTAAGTGCTTCACCAACGCCGAAGGCCTCCTTTCGAAAAACAGGGGAGAGCTTTATTCGTCAGATGACGAAGTAATGGGCAACCTCCAGGATAATCTTGTCGCAGTTTACAGGGAAATCAGCATCAGCTACCTCAGGTGGAACAAGTTCGCCAGCGCCATCGCATACCTGTGGCAGTCCCGGCGCATCGGCGGCGAACCCTATTCGCTGAGGGAAAACACCAGCCCCCCGCCCCTGGCCGATGGAGCCCAGAAAAAACTCCTTGATTATCCCCTGTATAAATTTCTTGCCAGGGACGCGAAAGCGATCGAGACCACGCCGGCCAGAACGAGATATTTCAGGAAAATGAAGGAAGGAGATCCTGATTTCAAGAATTTCAGGGCCGGCGACGCCATGAATGGCCTCTTTTTTGTCAGGCCCGTACCGGACGTCGAGATCGGGAAACCGGCGGAAAACGGGAACATTTACCAGGTCGAGTATGACGGGCGGGGCAACATAATCCGCATTGTCTACAACGATAACAGGGAATCAGCGTATGCATCGGATTTCGACCGTGCACTCTACTACCGCGACGGGCGGCCGGTATCATCCATGACCGAATCAAACACCTACAATTACGGCTATTGCAAGGTCGAGTATGACGGCAGAGGGAAAATAAAGTATCTCTGCTTTATCACCATATCGACACAGGTGGGGCATCACGGCTTCATGCCGCGGGTGGAATTATTTGTTTTCGAGTGATACCGTCAGTTCGGGTCCCGGCCCAGGTATCCGCCGAAAACGTACCCGTCGCTCCCCTTGTAGCGCACCTTGTACCAGTAGTTGTTAATGCCGTCGATGGTCTCCCGCGATCCGGGCATCATCATGATATAGTCGACCCTCTCGTTGTGGGGGACCAGGATGAAGTTGTCCGATTTCCGGCTCGGCTGCGCCCTGAGCCAGAGGCCGCTTTTAGCCTTCACGAACCCGTATCCCATGCTGGCCAGCCCGGCGTTCCGGAGGTACATGTTCAGCTCCCGCTTGTTGATGCGGTCCTGCGCCCAGGACAGGGCGTTCGCGCCAAACTCGTTGCGCTGGTGGATGTTGGCGCCCCTTTCGAGCAGGTACTTCACCAGCTCGGGCTGGTCATAGTCGACGGCGAACATGAGGACCGATTCCTGTGCGTGGTTGACCGAATTGATGTCGGCGCCGGCGTCCAGGAGCGTTTTGATCCTGTCGACCTTCACCTTGCACGACACGGCCTTGTTGATGAGGGGCAGCCCGTTTTCCGCGTAGCGCACGTTCGCCCCTTTCCTGATCAGCTCGGCGATCACCTTGTCGTTCCCCTGGGAACAGACGGCGTTCCAGAGCTCTTTTGTGAGCGCGGCCGATTTATCCTTTCCCTGGGTACCGGCGCAGCCGGCGGCGCACAGGACGCCCGCCAGGAGTATGGCCGTTACTGCTTCCTTGATTGTTCCTTGCATAGCGCTACCCCCCGGTTCAAATTGGTACATCATCCTTACCTTATTCGAACAGTCATTGTCCAGCATTTTTTGATCGCAGAGCGCCCAAACCCAGGGGTAGCGGTCGCAAATTGTGAGGTATGGGTCATTGATCCTCGCGGTCAGGAACATGTATGATTCGCATAGAAGGAAGGGGATAGTCGTTGGGGCTTACCTGCCGTTCAGGTAATTGCGGAGTATGCGCCAGGCACCGCCGAGCTTTTCCTGCCGCCCTGCGTAATCGCCCAGGTAGTCCGCCGTGGGCCTGAAATAGCGCTCGTACCGGGAGTTCCCTTTCACGGAAACCTGGTACCCGAAGGTGCCCAGGGCCTTGACGTTGCGCTGGAAGGCCATGAGGTCGAAGTAGTAGTTGAACTCGTCGCGGCCCATGGCGTGGATGTCCATCTCCTTTCCTCCCTCGTAGTAGTAGTTCTTCAGATATTCGAAGACGCCTTCGTTGAGCGTGATGTAGGAGTCCCTGAGCAGGGACACCAGGTCATACTGGGGGAGCCCCATGCGCGCGTCCTGGAAATCGATGATATAGGGGATATCGTTGAAGACGATGAGGTTCCGGGAATGGTAGTCGCGGTGGGCCAGGACGAAATGCTCGGGACAGTCCAGGGACCCGGCTATGGACAGGAACTCTGAACGGAGGGTTTCCCGGTCATGGCCGGAAAGGGGCGCCCGGTAATAACCGCCGAGGGCATGTTCGATAAAAAAATCGAATTCGAACATGAGCTTTTCCACGTTAAAAGAAAGGGAGAAGGGCGCGGAGCCCTTCTCCCGTATCATCTGAATCGAAAAGAGGTTTTCAACGCAAGTCTGATAGATACGCCGCATCGCGTCCTCGTCGTAGAGGGGATAGCAATACTCGAGAAGATCGTCGCCGAGGTCCTGGATAAGCAGGAGCCCCGGCCCGTTGTCCACGGCGCGGATCTCGGGCACCGGCACCGAATCTTTCAGAAGATCGTATACCACCATGAAGGGGTATTGGGTCTCCGCCACGCCGGCGAACGCCGGATCTTGACAGAGGACCCAGGTGTGGCCGTTCATCCGGACCCGCCAGTACCGGCGGGTGGAGGCGTCGCCGGCCAGGGGCTCCAGGGAGGAGAATCCGCCCAGGGCCCCTTTGAGAAAGGACCGGATCGATTCATCTGCCCCGATATCCATCACCGCTCTCATGGCCTCCTACTCGACGCCGCGGCGCAGGAAGGCCGGGATGTCCAGATCCTCGGTCTGGTAATCCCGCGCGCGCTTCCGCTCGTAGTCGAGGGTGAAGGTCTGCATGGCAGGGGTCGGCCGCTTCTCCGGCGCCTTCTGGCTCCCCTCGATGAGGGTGAGGGAGGTGCCGTTGCGCAGCTCGGAGTGCTGGGGACCGCCGCGGTTGATCATGTTGCGGCGCCGGTCGAAGCCGGTGGCGATGACGGTGACGCGCACCCTGTCCGAAAGGGCCGGGTCGATGGTGGTGCCGAAGATGATGTTAGCCTCCGGGTCCACCTGGCGGGTGATGACGTCGGTGACCTCGTTCACCTCGTGGAGGGAGAGGTCGTTGCCGCCGGCGATGTTGATGAGGACCGCCTTGGCCCCCTCGATGCTGGTCTCCTCCAGGAGCGGGCTGTTGATGGCCTGCTGGGTAGCCTCCAGGGCCTTGTTCTCGCCCGTGCCGATGCCCACGCCCATGAGGGCGTCGCCGGTCTCCTTCATGACGGTGCACACGTCGGCGAAGTCGACATTGACCAGGCCGGTGACCATGATCAGGTCCGCGATTCCCTGCACGCCCTGCCGTAAAATGTCGTCGGCGAGCTTGAAGGCGTCCTCGATGGGAGTGCGACGGTCGATGATTTTAAGTAAAAGATCATTGTGGATGGTGATGAGGGTGTCGACCTTCTCCTTCAGGTTGGCGATGCCCGTTTCCGCCTGGGAGAGGCGCTTCTTCCCTTCCACCCTGAAGGGCTTGGTGACCACGCCCACCACCAGTGCGGAGAGCTCCTTGGCCACTTCGGCCACGATGGGCGCGGCGCCGGTTCCGGTGCCGCCCCCCATGCCGGCGGTGATAAAGACCATGTCGGCTCCCTTGAGGGCCTTGTGAAGCTTGTCCCGGTCCTCGTTGGCCGCCTCGCGGCCGACCGACGGGTCGGCTCCCGCGCCGAGGCCCCGGGTGAGCTTCGTCCCGATCTGGATCTTCACCTGGGCCAGGCTGTCCCTGAGCTGCTGCGCGTCGGTGTTGGCGACGATGAACTCGACTCCTTCCATGCCGGTGGCGATCATCCTGTTGACCGCGTTGCACCCCGCTCCGCCTACGCCGACGACCTTGATGACTGTGCTGAGAGGCCTTTCTTCTTCAAGTTTAAACATGTAAGTCCCCCTTCGATTCTGTATTATGTCTCATTGTATTATATTTTTTCGCCGAAGCGATTGATAAAATTATTGGCCTTGTAGAAGTCGCGGTTGCGCAACCGCGACTTCTGTAATGCCACACATCCCTTATCCTACAAATACTCTTCCAGCCATTTCTTGAGCCTGCCGAAGACGCTGCCCCCCTTCTCGGGGACGAGCTTCCCCGCCCTCAACTGGTTCATCCTGAGACCGTATCGCAAAAGGCCCACGGCGCCGGCGAACTGCGGCGTCGCCACCCGGTCCGCCAGGCCCGCGATGTCCCGGGGCGATCCGATCCGCACCGGCATGTTGAAGACGCGCTCGGCGGCCTCGATGGACCCGTCGAGCATGCTCCCGCCGCCGGTCAGGACGATCCCGGCGGAGAGCATCTCCTTCTTGCCGGAGACCGTGAGCTCCCGGTCGACCATCTCCATCATCTCCGCGACCCTCGGCTCGATGATCTGCGTGAGCTCCTGGCGGAGGAGCTTTCGCGGCGGCCGTCCGCCCACGGAGGGGACTTCCACCACCTCGGACGGGTCGACCAGGTCGAGGACCGCGCAGCCGTATTTCTTCTTGATGAGCTCCGCGGACTCGATGGGGGTCCGCAGGCCGATTGATATGTCGTTGGTGACGTGGATCCCGCCGATGGAAAGGACCGTCGAGTAGGCCACGCCGCCCTCCATGTACACCACGATGTCTATGGTGCCGCCGCCGATGTCCAGCAGGGCGACCCCCAGCTCCATCTCGTCACGGGAAAGGACCGCGTCAGCGGCCGCCAGCGGATTGAAGACGATGTCCCGGTACTGGAACCCGGCCTTTTCGACGGCCTTGACCATGTTCTGTATCCCCGATGTCTGGCCCGTGACGATGTGCACTTCCGCCTCGAGGCGCACGCCGGTCATGCCGATGGGGTCCTTGATGCCGATCTGGTCGTCCACGGCGAATTCCTTGGAAAGCACGTGTATGATCTCGCGGTCCACCGGTATCACCACCGCCTGGGCCGCCTCGATGACCCGCTTCACGTCATGGGTCGCGATGGTCCGGTTCCGGCTCGATACCGCGACCACGCCGCGGGAATTCTGCCCCTTGACGTGCTGGCCGCTGATGCCGATGATGCAGTCGGTCACCTCGTAGCCGGCCATGAGCTCGCCCTCGTCGATGGCCTTCACGATGGCGGAGGTGGTGTTGTCGATGTTCACGATGACGCCGTTCTTGAGCCCCTTGGACGGCGTCACGCCCACGCCGATCACCTCGACCTGGTTGTTCTGGTTCATGGTGCCGATGACCGCGCAGGTCTTCGTCGTTCCTATGTCCAGCCCTACAAGTATGTCTTCCATGCCGCGCTCCTCTGTCTCACCTGACAACGACCGCGCCGCCGGTCATGTCGATCTCGTCCGGGTACCGCTCCGCGTGGTCGCAGTAACCGGCGATATAGTTCAGCCTGGTAAATTCCATGATATCCGGCTTCAGGATGAAACCGGTCTTTCTTCCCCGCAATACTACCCTGACGCTGTTTTCATTGCAATACATTTCTGATAATTCCCGGTACAGTGACGTATTTTGTTCGCGCACCCGGTCGAGGATCGACAGGATATTCATGAGCCGCGCTGAGGGAACGCCGCGCTCCATGTCTTCGCCGGCCACATACACGAAGGGGACCCGGCCGGAGTGGGCCGCGTTGCGCGATATGACCGCGCGGTTCACGTCCAGCTCGTAGAAATAAACCCTTCCTCCCTTCAACGCCGCAATCACCAGCGCCGGCCTCTTTTCCTCGACCGTCACGACGAGCCTCTGCCCGCTTTCATGGACGCTGTAGGACGCCAGGAAGGCGTTCTTCTCCAGGGCCTTTTCAAGGGAATCGACGTCAACGGCGATGCCGCCCTTCACGGCCTTGAGCCTGGCGCCGCGGACAACCTCGTACTTCGAGAGGAGCCTCAGGCCCTTGAACTCGATGGCCCTGACCGTGCGGATGTCGGCGCCGCGGCCCGCCCCGCAGCCCAGTATCAGCGCGGCAATGATCGCCGCAATGTATGGTGCCGTGCCCCTCATTGGATCAGTGCGCCCTCTTCTTGATTTCTTCCATGATGCGCGTTCCCGCTTTATAGATATCTCCGGCTCCCAGGGTCAGGACGATGTCCTCGTCCCGGACCATGGAGGCCACGCATCCCGGTATTTCCTCGAAGCGCTGCACGATCTCCACCGTGCGCCCCTCGTGCTTCACCACCGCCTCCTGGATGAGCCGCGACGACACGCCGTCGATGGGCGCCTCCCCGGCGGGATAGATCTCCGTGAGGAGGAGCAGGTCCGCGTTGGCGAAGCACTGGCCGAACTCGTCCCAGAGGAGCTGCGTGCGGGTGTACCGGTGCGGCTGGAACACCACTACGGTGCGCCGCCCCAGCTTCTTCACCGCTTCCAGGGTGGCCCGGATCTCCGTGGGATGGTGGCCGTAATCGTCATAGACGCGGACGCCGGCGGCCTCGCCGACGAGCTCGAGGCGTCGCCCCACGCCGCGGAACCCGGCGAGGCCCTCCCGGATGGCGTCGGCCGACAGGCCCAGCTCCAGGGCCACTGCGATGACCGACAGGGAGTTGACCGCGTTGTGGCTCCCCAGCTGGTTGATGGAAAACTCGCCCATCGGCTCGTTCCGGTAGAGGCAGCGGTAGCGGGTCATGCCGTTCTCCATGCGGATGTCCACCGCCCGGAAATCCGCGTCCTCGGAGAGGCCGTAGGTGTAATAGGGCCTCTCCACCTTCGGGAGGATCTCCCGCACGGTGTTGTCGTCTATGCAGAGGACCGAGTAGCCGTAAAAGGGAATGGTGTTGATGTATGTCAGGAAGGCATCCTTCAGCCCCTGGAAATACTTGTAGTAGTCGAGATGGTCCGCGTCGATGTTGGAGACGATGCCGATGCAGGGCAGGAGCTTCAGGAAGGAGCCGTCCGATTCGTCGGCCTCGAACACGATGTAGTCGCCCTCGCCCGTCCTCGCGTTGGTGTTGAAGTTCAGGACCTTGCCCCCCACCACTGCCGTGGGGTTCATGCCGCAGTGGAAGAGCACGTAGGAGAGCATGGAGGTGATGGTGGTCTTGCCGTGGGTACCGGCGACGCCGATGCCGTACTTCATCCGCACCAGCTCCGCCAGCATCTCCGACCGGTGGATCACCGGGATCCTCCTCTTCCGGGCCTCGATCAGCTCCGGGTTGCTCTGGCTGATGGCGCTGGAGGTGACCACCACGTGGTAATCGCTGATGTTGGACGGGAAATGGCCGATGAACACCGTGGCGCCGAGGGAGGCGAGCCGCCGGGTCTGTTCCGACTCGTTCAGGTCGGATCCGGACACCTCGTATCCCATGTTGATCAGGATCTCGGCGATGCCGCTCATGCCGATGCCGCCGATCCCTATGAAATGCATTTTTTTAGATTTACGAAACATGTTTCACAATTTCCTTCACGATCGTCTCCGCGGCATTCACCATGGCCGCATCCAGGGCCTTTTTCGACATGCGTTCCAGGGCCCGGGGATTGTTCATCAGGTCGTGGAGCACCGGCATCACCTTTTCAGGCACCGCGTCGGCGTTGGTGACCTTGACCGCGGCCCCGGCCTGGACGAACTCGTCGGCATTCTTGTCCTGGTGGTTGTCCGCGGCGAAGGGATAGGGTATCTGGATCGATGGCACGCCCATCGCCGCCAGCTCCATCATGACCCCGGCGCCCGACCGGGAGATGGCCACGTCGGCGGCCCGGTAGGCCAGGCCCACCTTATCGATAAAGGGCGACAGGTACACCGAGCCCTCTTCTATTTCAGTGTTGATCTTGTCCTTGTAGGTCTGGTATGAAAAATCGCCGGTGCTCCAGATGAAGCCGACGTTCTTGAGCTCATCGGAAAAATCCTTCTTCAGGCCGAAGACCAGCTCGTTGATGCGCACCGCCCCCTGGCTCCCGCCGATGACCAGCACCACTTTCCTGCTATGGCCGAGGTGGAAGGTCTTGCGCGCCTCCTCCTTCTTCGCGTCCACCAGCACCTTTTTCCGGATCGGGTTCCCGGCCAGCAGGTACTTATCCTTGAACTTCAGGTATTCGGTGGCGCCCCGAAAGGTCCCGAAGACCCGCACCGCGTGCTTTTCGAAGAACCGCGTCACCTTGCCCGGCACCGAGTTCTGCTCGCATACGAACAGGGGCACCTTGAAGAGCTTCGCGGCCATCAGGGCCGGCGCCGACACGTACCCGCCCATGCCGATGATGGCGCGTACGTTGTTCTTCCTTACGATCTTCCGCACCGAGAGGATGGCGGCGCCGAAAAGGACCGGGAACAGGAGGAGCTTCCCGGGGTTCTTCGAGAAGGACGGCGCCCGGTAGAGGCGGAGGTCATCCGCCGCGATATCATTAAGGGAGGAAAACCGAGCGTCGCGCTTCCCCGAAAGGAAGAGAGCCCGGACGCCGGCGTCCTGAAACGCCTCGTACAGGGCGATGCCGGGGCTGATATGCCCGCCGGTGCCGCCCGCCACTATAAGTACGCTTATATCATTCATGCTGTTCACTGCCATACCTCTTCAAATAGTTTCATGTCCTGCTTCAGGGCCCCGCGGTAGCGGGACACGTTCAGCAGTATTCCCGCCGCGATCATGTTGGAAAGGAGCGACGACCCGCCGTAACTGATAAAGGGCATCGGGATGCCCTTGGTCGGCAGGGCGCCGGTGACCACGCCCATGTTGATGAAGGCCTGCACCACGATCATGAGCGAAAGCCCCACGGCAAGGAGCCTGCCGAAATTGTCCTGCGCCTCCGTCGAAACGACGATCCCGCGCCAGAGCACCGCCGCGAAGAGGAGCACGATGAGCACCGTGCCCAGGAGCCCCGCTTCCTCGCCGATGACGGCGTAGATGAAATCGGTATGGGGCTCCGGGAGCCGGGAAAGCTTCTGGGTCCCGTTCCCCAGGCCCACGCCGAAGAACCCGCCCTTCTTGAAAGCTATGAAGGACTGTATTATATGGTAACCGATGCCGTAGCGGTACGCCCAGGGGTCCAGATAAGCGACGACCCGGTCTTTCCGGTACTGCACCAGGTATATCATCAGGTAGAACATCGGGATGCTCAGGATAAAGAGCGTGAAGAGGTAGGTGAAGGGGAATCCCGACACGAAAAGGATGAACACCGACACGATAAGGATATCTATGGCGGTGCCGAAATCGGGCTGCACGATGATCATCAGGAAAATGACTGATACGATGATGACCGGGATCAGGAGCCGCACGAAGTTGTCTTCAGCCTCTGAGGAAAAGACCTTTGCCAGGTAGATGACCACGCAGATCTTCACGAATTCTGCCGGCTGGAACGCGGCCGGGCCGATTCCGAGCCACCGCACCGACCCCTTGGCGCTGTGCCCGATGCCGGGTATCAGCACCAGGGTGAGCATTACGAAGGAGGCGAGCAGCATCACCTTGGTGTGCTTCATGTAGAGGCGGTAATCGATCCGCATGAATACAAGCATGAAGATGAAGCCGATGACGAACCAGAGGAGCTGCTTCTTTAGAAAATAATACGGGTCGCCGAAGACCTTGAGGGCGTACACGGCGCTGGCGCTGTAGCTCATGGCGATGCCGATCCCGGTGAGGGACAGTATCACCACGAAGAGGATCATGTCCGGCTCTCTCAGGCGCCGTATGTCTATGACTGATTTCAGGTCCACGATAAGGCCCCGCTCTCCAGGCGGCGGAAGGATTTGGCGAACTCCATTCCCCGCTCCTCGTAATTTTTGAACATGTCAAAGGATGCGCAGGCCGGCGAAAGAAGCACCACGTCGCCCTCCCTGCTCTCCCGCATCGCCTTCACCACCGCGTCATCCAGCGACTCGGCGAAAACGTGGCGGAAGCCGCCCAGTATCTTCGCAAAATATTCCTTTGATTCGCCGATCAGCACAATTGACCGTATCTTCCCCTCCAGGCCGATCTTCAACCGGGAATAATCATCGCCCTTGGTCCTGCCCCCCAGTATGAGGACGCCCATGCCGGGGAAGCTCCGGAGGGCCGTGAGGACCGCGTTGACCGTGGTGGCCTTGGAATCGTTGATGAATTCCCTCCCCTGGAACACGCCGATCCGCTCCAGGCGGTGCTCAAGCCCCGGGAAGGAATAGACCGCTTCGGCGATGGCGTCGAAGTCGGCCTCTTTTCCCCGCTTGGCCAGGACCGCTCGGGCCGCGAGGATCGCCACCATGGCGTTCTGCACGTTATGGAGCCCCAGGACCTTCATCCGGCCGGTCTCGAGAACCTTCCGGCCGTCGTCCCTGAGGTAGACCGCGCCGTCGCGGTAGAAGATGTCGGCGTCCCCTGTCTCAATGGAAAAGGAAAGGACCCTGGACTTCACCCGTGAGGAGCTGCGGGAGCTCATTACATCGTCCCTGTTATAAATGAAATAATCGCCGCCGTCCTGGTTCATGGCGATCCTCATCTTGGCTTCGAGATACTCTTCCATGCCGTCATAGCGGTCAAGGTGGTCCGGCGTCACGTTCAAAAGGGCGGCCACGTCCGGCCTGAAGTCCACGATGGTCTCCAGCTGGAACGACGAGAGCTCAGCCACCACCACCGATTCATCGTTCGTTTTATCGACGAAGGAGACCAGGGGTATGCCGATGTTCCCGCCCACGTGGGTGTCGATGCCGAGCTCATGGAACACGTGGCCGGTGAGGGCCGTGGTGGTGGATTTACCGTCCGTGCCGGTTATGCCGACGACGCTTCCCTTCATGTGCCTGAAGGCGAGCTCCACTTCCGCCATTACGGGGATGCCCCGCCTGCCCGCTTCCGCCACCAGGGGGATGGTCTTCGGCACGCCCGGCGACAGTATGACCGCGTCAAAGCCGCCGTCGAGCAGGGCCGGGTCCTGGGCGCCGGCGACGACCCGCACCGTGGGATCGAGCTTGCTGAGCACGTCGGAAAGGTCCGCCTCGCTCTTGCTGTCGGAGGCGACCACGGCGATCTCCCGGGCCGCGAGGAAGTTTGAAACCGCCAAACCTGTGCGGTATCCCAGTCCGACCACGAGGGCCTTATGTATGTTGTTGTTGCCTTTCATTTTTTCTATTATCAGTATACTCTTTCTCAATACTCTCCTCCCTCGATGGGAGGGGATGGGGGAGGGTGACCTATCCATTCACCCCCACCCCTGCCCTCCCCCATCAAGGGGGAGGGAGTGCGGATCTACAATATCTTCAGCGAACTCATTCCTAAAATCGCCAGTATGATCCCGAGTATCCACATCCGCACCACCACCTTCTGCTCCGGCCACCCGGACAGCTCCAGGTGATGGTGAAAGGGCGCCATCTTGAAGACCCGCTTGCCCCTGATCTTGAAGGACGCCACCTGTATGATCACCGAGAGGACCTCCATGACGAAGACCCCGCCGACGATGAAGAGAAATATTTCTTTTTTGATCATGACCGCCACGATACCGACGATGCCGCCCAGGGCGAGGGAACCGGTGTCCCCCATGAAGACCGTGGCCGGGTTGCTGTTGAACCAGAGAAAGCCGATGGCCGCGCCCATGAGGGCGGCCAGGAACACCGTGAGCTCCGCCGCCTCCGGAACATAGGGAATCCTGAGATAGGCCGCGATCTTGGCGTGGCCCGCCAGGTACGCCATGATGCCGAGGCTCACGCCCACGGTCATGACCGAGCCGATGGCCAGGCCGTCAAGGCCGTCCGTCAGGTTGACGGCGTTGGTGGCGGAGACAATCACCACCGCGGCGAAAACCACCCAGAGGAGACCCAGGTCGGCGATTTCCTCGTTGATGAAGGGCACATAGAGGGTCGTCGCCTCGGCTTTATTCGAAGGAAGATAATAGATGACCAGTGCCACCGCCAGGGCGATAAGGACCTGGACCAGGAGCTTCATCCGGGCCGAGACCCCTTCTTTTCTTTTCAGTATCGATTTGATGTAATCGTCGGCGAAGCCGAGGCCGCCGAGAAGGACCGTCGCGACGATCAGGGTGACCAGGTAGACGCTGGAAAAATTACCCCACAGGGCGATCGAGATGAGGACCGCGCCAATGATGATAATGCCGCCCATGGTGGGCGTGCCGGCCTTCTTCTTGTGGCTCTCCGGTCCCAGGGTCCTGATCTCCTCGCCGAGCTTGAGCATCTGAAGCCAGCGGATCACCAGGCTTCCCAGGATGAGGACCAGGAGCAGCGCCGTGAGCGCCGCGTAGGCCGACCTGAAGGTGATGTACTGGAACAGCCTCAGGAAGCCCAGTTGTTCTTTCAGCGGCACTAAAAAATGATAAAACATTTCACTCCTCTCTTCCGGCCAGGGCGCTGACCACGTCTTCCATCTTCATCGACCGCGACCCCTTGACCAGAATAACGTCGTTTTCATCGGCAATGGTACGCACATAGCGGGACAATTCGTCCTTCGTTTCAAACCGCTGTATCCTGTCAGGATCAAAACCGGCCTGGCGGGCGCCCTCGGCGTAGCATCCGGCCATATCGCCCCAAACCAGGAGCATGTCAAATTTATTTTCTTTCACGGCGGCGCCGCACTCGGTATGGCAGCGCCGCGACGCCTCGCCCAGCTCCTTCATGTCGGACAGGACGGCGATCTTTCTCCGCTCCGGGAAGATCTCGGCGGTGGAGCGGAGGGCGTAGCGCAGGGACAGGGGATTGGCGTTGTAGCTGTCGTTGATCACGAGGAAGCCCCGGTCGATGATCTGGCTCCGGCCGTCGACGTTGACGAAGCCCGCCAGTGAATCCCTGACCGCCTCGGGCCCGATGCCGTACTGGGCGGCGACGGCCACGGCGGCCATGACGTTGTACACGTTGTGAATGCCGTAGAGCGGCACGGATATCTCGACGCCGCGGAACAGGACGGTCAGGCTGTCGTGGTAGAGGCGGTACGAATCGGGGCGGATATCGGCCCTGTCGGAAAGGCCGAAGCTCTTCACCACCAGGTCGCTCTTCCGGGCCCCGGCCATGACGATATCGAGACAGTCCATGTCGCGGTTCACCAGGAGGGTCGATCCGGGCCGCATGCCGTGCATGATCTCGGACTTGGCCGAGGCAACGTTCTCGACCGAGCCCAGGAACTCCAGGTGCCCCTCGCCCACGTTGGTGATGAGGGCCAGGTCGGGCCTGGCTATGTTCGAGAGGCGGTCGAGCTCGCCCGGGTGGTTCATCCCCATCTCTATCACGGCCATTTCATGGCCGGGCGCGAGACCCAGGAGGGTCATGGGCACGCCGATCTCGTTGTTATAGTTTTTCACGTTCTTGAGGCAGCTTTTCCGGGCGCTCAGGATGGCGTAGACCAGCTCCTTGGTGGTGGTCTTGCCGTTGGTGCCGGTGATGCCGATAACTATCGGGTCGATCTCGTCGCGGTGCCGGGCCCCTATCGATCCCAGGGCCCGCAGGGTGTCCTCGCACCGGATCTCGGCGATGCCGCGGCTCGACGCGATATCCGTGAAGCCCTCCTTCATGGTCAGGTAGGAGGAGATGCTCCTGTTCTCCGACAGGGGCCGGATGTAGTCGTGGCCGTCGAACTTCTCGCCCACCAGGGGGATGAAAAGTCCCTTCGCGCCGATCTCGCGGGAATCGGTGGAGATGGTCTCTATCGCGGTGGAGGGATCGCCGCTGGTGAGACGGCCCCGGGCCGCCTCCGCTATCCTGCCCGCTGTTGTCGCGCAGCTCACTATCACCTGACCGTCTCCTGCAAACACCGCGCGGCCACTTCCTTGTCGTCGAAGTGACGCTTCTCGGCGCCGATGATCTGGTAGTCCTCGTGGCCCTTGCCGGCGATGACGACGATATCGCCCTCGCGGGCCTCGTTCATGGCCCGGGCGATCGCTTCCTCCCGGTCCGGTATGATTTCATGGTTGCTCCCCGAAAGGCCTGCTGTTATCTCGCCGATGATCAGGGCCGGGTCCTCGGTGCGGGGATTGTCGCTGGTGACGATGACTAGGTCGGAGTTCTCCTCGGCCGCCTTACCCATCAGGGGCCGCTTGGTCCGGTCGCGGTCCCCGCCGCAGCCGAACACGGTGATGACCCGGCCATGCTCCAGCTCGTTCACGGATTTCAGGAGCTTCTGGAGGGCGTCCACGGTATGGGCGTAATCGACGATGGCGATGAAGCCCTTGCCGGTCTTGAGGACGTCGAATCGGCCCGGAACGTTCTCAAGGTCCGCCAGGCCGGCGATGATGTCCGCGAAGGAGACGCCCATCTGGTGCGCCACGGCGAGCGCAGCCAGGGAATTGTAAAGCTGGAAGGTGCCCAGGAGCGCGAGGTCCACTGCCACCCCCGCCTCGGGACGGCCCAGGCGGTAGCTCAGGCCGTCCAGGGTGTTCCTGATGGTCCCTGCCAGGGGCATGTAATCCGACTCGGTCTCTATGCCGAAGCTCTTTACCGGGTAGGAGTAATGGTTCTTGATCATGCATATCTCGCGGCCGTAGGGATCGTCCGCGTTGACGATGGCGCAGCGCCCCTTCTTGTAGCTGTTCTCGAGGAGAGTGAAGAGCCTCTTCTTGGCGCTGAAATAATGCTCGAAATCGTGATGGAAGTCAAGGTGGTCCCTGGTGAGGTTGGTGAACACGGCGGCGTCGAAATCGATGTCATCGGCCCGCCGGAGCTCCAGCGCGTGGGACGACACTTCCATGACCACGGCGTCGACGCCGTCCTTCTTCATGCGATAGAGGATCTCCTGGAGGTCGCGCGATTCCGGCGTGGTGTTCGCCGCCGGGAATTCCCTGCCGCCCCACCGGTAGTTGATGGTTCCGATGACGCCGGGATTGAGGCCATGGCGCTTAAGGATCGACTCCAGCATGTAGGTGATGGAGGTCTTGCCGTTGGTGCCGGTGATGCCGATGGCCAGCATGGAGCGGGAGGGAAAGCCGAAGAAGGCGGCCGACAGTCGCGAAAGGGCCGTCCTGGTGTCGGAGGTTTCCATGACGCCGACGCCGCGATCCTTCAGCCAGCCGAAATCCCCGGCGCGGTCCTTCGCGACGCAGACGGCGGCGGCGCCGTTATCGACGGCGGTGTCGACGAAGCGGTGGCCGTCGCTGGTGAATCCCTCGACGGCGATGAAGAGGCTTCCCTTTTTGACCCTGCGCGAATCGTATTCCACCGACGACACGACGGTAGCGCCGCCCGCGGCAACTTCGGCAACGCCGCAGCTCTGGCCGGCCAGGTCGGCAATGGAGATTTTTATGTTGCCATTGTTATTGAGCATCGGCTTTATTCACCACGATCGTCTTGATATCGCCGGGAAGAATGGCGCGGTAACCGTTCTTCCGGGCGTGGTCCTCAACCGCGTCCATGGCGCGGCAGCGTTCGATTTCATACAGCAGGCGGTCCCGCTCCTTCACCAGCTGGCCCGCGCTGCGCGACAGCGACCTGTTTTTCATCTCGATCTGCACGACCTCGATGTTCTGCCACACATACAATATGACAAACAGGCTCATCGAGAATATTATGATAACGTACTTGATGACTGAGCCTCCATTATCTTTTCGCAGACCCGGAGACGGGCGCTCCGGGCCCGGCTGTTGCCTTCAATTTCGTCTACTTCAGGGCGAAGAGGTTTTTTCGTCAATAGTTTTACATCGGGCGTTTCCTCGCAGCGGCAGTCCCGCGGCTCCTCTGAGCAGGAGCAGCCCCGCGCCATGCGGCGGAATTTTTCCTTCACGATGCGGTCTTCCAGGGAGTGGAAGGAGATCGCCATGATCCTTCCGCCGGGAGAAAGGAGGCGGTGCGCCTGGTCCAGGCTCTTCCCGATGGCGGCGAGCTCGTCGTTCGCCGCGATCCGCAGGGCCTGGAACACCCGCGTCGCGGGGTGGATGTTCTTCACGTGGAATTTCTTCGGAATGGCGTGGAGCACTATCTCCGCCAGCTCGCCGCTGGTCTCCACGGGCCTGATTTTCCTCTCGCGCACGATGGCGGACGCTATCCTCCGCGACCACCGCTCCTCGCCGAAGCGGAAGATGATATCGGCCAGCGTTCTTTCGTCGGCGCTGTTCACAATGCCGTAGGCGCTCTCTGCGCTTTCATCCAACCTCATGTCAAGCCTTTCATCCTTCGCAAAGCCGAACCCCCGGCCGCTCTCCTCGTAGTGAAACGAGGAAATCCCGAAATCGTACAAGAAGTAATTCACCCGTCCCCTCAATTGGTCCAGATGCTTATACAGATCAGTAAAATTATCGTTAATGAAATTAATTCGGTTTCCATAACGCCCCAGCCTCTCCCGCGCCTTTTCGAGTATCTCGCTGTCCCTGTCGAAGGCCGTGACCGTGAGGTCCGCGAACCGCTCCAGGAACAACTCAGAATGACCCCCTTCCCCGGCCGTGCAGTCCACCAGCATTCCCGTTCCCCGGTGCGCCGAATCCTCGATGAAGCGGATGATCTCCCTCGGCATGACCGGAATATGAACGTACCGCACAGCCACCTCTGATATTATGTCGCATTGGAAAAAGCTTAAATCTTTATACGTAACCGGCGTCCCACACGCCGGATCGGTATCAAATCTATACGCCGAGGTCCACCGCAAGGGCGTTCAGCGAATCCTGATCGGGCCGTACGCCGTTGTAGATATCCGTGGACCAGATCTCGATCTTGTCGTTGAGACCCAGGATCGTGACCTCGCTCCTGATCTGCGCGTACTCAAGATGGCTGGCGGGGATGATGATCCTCCCCTGCTTGTCCAGCTCCTGGTCCCGCGCGCCGCCCATCAGATGGCGGACCCAGTTCCTGTTCGTGGGGTTTGACTGCGGAAGGGGCACCAGCTTCTCCCGCACGAAGCGCTCCCAATCCTCTTCCCTGAATGCCATGATGCACCGGTCGAAGCCGTAGGTGAGCACCAGCTTGTTGATGACGGCGTTCTCCCCGAAGGCCTTGCGGAGCTTCACCGGAATCGCGACCCTGCCTTTATCATCCAGGGTGGGATTGTATTCGCCCATAAACATAATTTAGATCACCACAACAAGGATATATTCAACATTAATCCCCACTTTTCCCCACAATGTGACATATGAGACATAATTTGTCAACAATAAAACAAAAAATACACACTTTTCCTGAATGTGTTGGAAGATAGGGGGTCAGAGCAAAATTTTTGGCGTGCAATGGATAAAAGACCGGGGTCAGTGCATCATATATATTCGGAACCGATAACTATCGGGCCGCAGGGGAGCTATCCCGGGGTCAGAGCAAAATTTGAACTGGCATCAGAATACTTATAGCAGCGATAGTTATCGGTGAGTGTTTACCCTGACCCCAATATAGGCCGATAGTTATCGGTATAAAATATTTAGAGGAAAATCTTAATTGTATCTTATCGTAAAATTGTCTATGAATAATATCCTAATAAATTATCCTTGACACATCTGTGCGAAAATATTTTTTGTTAAAAACATTATTTAAACAGTAATGCCAACATTGTGGAAAATGGGGCTCCGGAGGTATGCAAAGTCCCCATATAATATAAGTCTACCGCGGGTGTAGTTCAGTGGTAGAACTCCAGCCTTCCAAGCTGGTCACGTGGGTTCGATTCCCATCACCCGCTAATGAAAACGGCCCGTTTTGATTCAAGAACGGGCCGTTTTTTTATTCATTATAATCATAAACACAATCGCAACTGATCTCGAT